>JABIFK010000237.1 GCA_018650745.1 Candidatus Latescibacterota bacterium
AATCCAATGGCATCCAAAAAGGCCTCTGTCGAAGCCCCTTCCAAGTTGCCCGTTTCTAATGAATTGTGCGTGCCTTGTGCCAAGGCCGGGGGTGTTAACCCCATCAAATCAACCAACGATCGTCCCACACGAGAAATCACAGAATGATCGATTCCCACCGGACAATAGGCCGCACACCGCCGACACGTCAAACACTCATACATCCGCTCGCCAAACAAATCGGCATCATCATCTTCAAAGTCGGGTGTATCAAAAATGGTGCTCCAAAATCGGCCCCAAAATGTGGTGTATTTTTTATATAAACGAATCACCTGCCGAGAACGTTCCACCGGATGCATGCGTTTGCTGGGTTGCCCATAATAAACTGGGCACTCTTGTGCACAGATCCCACACTTTGTGCAGGTATCCATATACAACCGCAATGCCGATGGTTCATCCTGTATCTCACGCACAAAAGGATCAGACTCTGCAATCCGCCGCATATAAGTGCCCACCATACCTGGTGGGATATATTTTTTAGGACGTACTTGTTCACCTTCATCATTTTCAACAGCCATTTCGACACTCCACAAACAATGCAAAATTAAAAATGAAAAATTCAAAAAACAAACCTCTCAATTATGCCTCTTTTTTTAATTTTGCATTTTTAATTGTCTCACCAAATTCGCCTGCAAAAGAATCAGACGTACCCAAAAATTGGCGGCTTAAAAATATGCCTCCAAAGTGCAACAAATGAGAAAACGGCATCATCATCAACAACATCTGCAATGCCAACATATGCCACATCCACCAGCCACTTGCCTCTACACCGACCTGAGAAAATGTCAGCAAACCAATGATATAGGCAATGGCTTCATCCCCCGAGACACCACCGTCAAGTGCAACGATAAGTGCCGTCGCAGAAAATGCGAGCAAGACCAGATCCGACAAATAATCTCGAAAATCTGTAATCTCTCTCACCCGTTGTACCAAGACACGCCGCAACAATAAGTAGATACCAGAAATCGTCATCAAGACACAACCAGCAGCCGTTACAGACACCAAAATATGATCTATTTCTACCCCCAAAGGCAAAAAAAGCCGCACGTGCGCCAAAGCATATATAGCCAACCCAAAATGCAACAACCACGACCCAATCCACAAAACCTTATCGCGTTTCCAAAGTCCTGTAAAAAACAAGAAACCTTTCACTGAACGCCCCCACTCCAACACCGTTGTGCGGGGCCTTCCAGGAAACAGGTGAATCGTTGGGCGATATTGACGCTGCCAAGTCTGAAATACAGATCCCCAAGCCCCAGGAAGCAATTTCAATGCGGGGTTGTAAAACCGGAGCCAAACCCAAACACGAATGCTGAGCATTACGAAATAAAAAGGGATAGCGAAATAAGGTAATTGATAGAGTACGAAATATTCCATTATGATCCACTAAAAAGCTGCACGTTTACGCGTCAGAAACAACCCGAAGAATCATCTCGATACACACAAGAAACAAATAGCCATTTATATTTTTCGTTGACAATGGCAGGCTCACACAACTACATTGGCACCCAGCCCCACAAGTGCACCTAACCTATTGAAAAAGCCACTAATTGTCAAGCAGGAGGGCCACATGAATGCAACTACAGCAGACCACCTTCTCACCGAAGAAGAACGGCTTCAATTTGAAGAAGAAGGCTACCTCATCGTACGCAACGCAGTGGAAAAAGATCACCTGGATCTGCTCGAACAAATCGTTGATACCATTTGGGCCGAAGAAAAATACAAAGGCCTCTCCGAAGATGGCAATCTATTCTTCCCCAACTTCGTTGGCCAACACCAAGCCTTCATAGATCTGCTCGACAATCCCAAAGTCTTTCCCAAAGTCTGGGACATCATGGGCTGGAATATTTATCTCTATCACTCACACTTGGGTGTGACGCCTCAAGAAAAGTCTACCGATGACCCCATGAAGTATCCTCTTGGTTTTCACCAAGACAGTGGCCGTGTCAACGCCGACATCGAAATCTCATCTCCTCGACCACGCATATCACTCAAAGTGGCCTACTGGCTCAGTGATGTTTCAGAAACGGGGCGCGGAAATTTCTACATAGTGCCGGGCAGCCACCTTAAAGAAACCATTGTAAAACCCCAAGATCAATTGCCCGATGGTGCCATTCCCGTCTGTGCCAACCGAGGGGATGCCGTCTTTTTTGACCGCCGCCTCTTCCACGCACGCAGTCCCAACCACTCGCCTATTGTGCGCAAAGCGCTCTTTTATGGCTATGGTTATCGCTGGATTCGCACCAAAGACGACACCACCATTCGTCCGGACCTCTTTGCCAAATGTGATCCCATTCGCAAACAACTCTTAGGTCACGGCACCAACTGCAACGGCTTCTTCTCACCCAAAGACGAAGACGTGCCCCTCAAGGTATGGATAGAAGAAAACCTCCAAAGCAAACCCGCATAAAACGCTCCATAACCAAAATTACCCGATGAACAGCAAAACGCCCCGAGATATTCTCGGGGCGTTTCTTAATAACAGCAACTCAACAAACCGAAGGCCAGCAGACAGAAACACATCACCTTAGATTATTTAGGAGCATCCTTGCTCCTAATCCTGCAATAACAGTACCCGAAGCACGATGCAATGACGCGTCCACTGAACCCAATTTTATTTTTTCCAACCTCAATCAGTCCAACTCAAAACTTCCGCCAAAGGTTTGCGCCGAGGTTGCGGCACTTCGACCGGATACCCCGTATAAAAAAAGCCAATCGTATACTCTGTCTCAGGATCAATCCCCAACACCTTATACGTATTATCTTCCAGTGTAATTGGTCCCGTGCTCCACTGCATCCCTACCCCTTCGGCCCACGCAGCCAAAGCCACATTTTGAGCGGCACAACACGTCGCCGCGTAATCTTCGCGTTTTTTGATGTCATCCCCATCTTGCAAACAAACCACAGCCACAATCGTGGGCTTCGACATGAATTTGGCATACCCCGCATCTTTCAACGTTTTACGCGCCTCATCACTGGCTCCTGCAGCTGCTTTGGCTTCCTGAATTTCGCTATACCGTTGCGCCAAAATTTCCTTAGTCTCTTCACCAATAACCACAAAGCGCCACGGCTCTGTCAAATGGTGATTGGGTGCCCAAATACCTGCTTCAAAAATGCGCGCAATCACATCTTTGGCAACAGGTTCGGGTTTAAACTTGAAAATTGAGCGCCGTGAGCGAATGGCTTCCATTACATCCATATATCTAACCTCCAGAAAATTCAAAAGAACATCGTCAGAGGTTAAAAATAGGGTAGATAAAAGAGAAAAGAAAGAAGAAAAAGACAAACAACAGATCGATACTCTCCTACCGACAGCTCGCACCCCTCTTTCTAAAAACAGAAAACCCTCACTCTGCCAGGCGAACCTGACACGCCCTTCACCACACGGGAAGGAAAGCGTTAGAGAGTGAGGGCGAGGCCGAAGACCCAAATGATTTAAGGCCCCAAAATCAACCGTCTTCAAACTGATCCTACATATGGATACTCCGCATTAAAACGTGAATACCCGACGTGGTATTTACCCACACCGCCAGCACACGGCACAAGAACATTGTGTAGGCAAACCACGTATCAAACTGAGAGATGTCACATATGCGACCAATGTTATTGATCGCCACTTTGCGAACTTCGTTTCTTACCATAAGGATCACTCCAAACGCGTAAAGACATTCGTTTCCCCAGACACCCCATCGCGATAATGATCTTTCAAAAATCGTTGTAAAACATCGGTTGACGCCAGAACCACTTCCCGGTCACCAACTTCCTCAATCCGCAAAACCGCCTTTTGCTGTTTGGGCAATTTATCGAACCAATCGCTGTCAAACGGAAGCGCCAAGATCAATTGTTTATCCAAAAGGTAGGCACGATAAACCAAATGCAGAGGCAAATTCAAATCTTTTGGCTCTGCATCAAAGACATCCAAAAACGAAACATCCCCCACGTATCCAAAATGAGCGTTCAAGCGCGTCACCACACTGTCTTTTTCGGTTATCGTGAGCCAATACGCATTTTTAGGACGCGTGTCCTTCTCCTGATTCACACGCTCAAACACCCACAATTCATCACCATCTTGCCATATGCCAAGCAAACCATCCTCAAATACCAGATCATCTTGATGAAACAAGGGTTGTGCAGTTTGTAAACACCCCAAGAAATACAAACAACAAATCGTAAAAAACATGCCCAGCAATCTCATAACATCCTCCCATTTACAGTGGCCTCAGTTTCGCACTACGACATTGCAAGAAGAATGCCAACACATAGCAAACCCACCCAAAACACATATAAACAGCACCTTATGAACAAAGGTCTGGATTTGTTCACCAACCAACTCATTGCGTAAGGTTGCGCAACTTGACACACCAACACACAACACTGCATGTTTCTTATGATACAGAAGGAATAACCGCTTCATAAACTGATAAAGACAACCCGCACAACTTTTTTTTATATCGATCAGATCCGTATCATCATTCTTGGGAGGTCGCTTTGCCGAACGATTTAGATCACCTGCACCAAGCCATTCAACACACTGGTCTTACCTCAGATATCAACGCCCCGCTATCTGTCAGTTCACGGCTGGCACAAACCATCTATCACACGCTTCAAGAAAACCATCCCACCATCGCAAAAAAATTGGTTCAAGATCTTCACGCACGTACCGACCCCGACGCCTGTGACCTCTTGCTACAAGGTCGCGGGTTTACTTATTTCCACGTCATTCAATATTTCTACGCATTTATTGCCGAACACACGCAGCGCCCTAATCCGCTGTCATTCCCCGTTGAAGTAGGCCGCCTCGGTGGTGGCCTCTACATCAACCCAGAAACCGACGTCTTAAGCCTCATCCAATTGCTCGGACGGTTACTTGGAAACCCAGCGTTCAGCTTCGGCGCACCGAAACACCCGACCAAATTCT
The DNA here is from genome assembly GCA_018650745.1 of Candidatus Latescibacterota bacterium. GTDB lineage: Bacteria > Latescibacterota > UBA2968 > UBA2968 > UBA2968 > JABIFK01. The sequence goes on from JABIFK010000237.1 coordinate 4,958, forward strand.
TGCCCAAGTACAAACCATTTACGACACCCTACACCGAC
>JABIFK010000357.1 GCA_018650745.1 Candidatus Latescibacterota bacterium
CCCGTTCCTTGACGTTGACCAATATGATCAATCGCCGTCTTCGTTACAAAACGACACTCGGCATCTTCGGCTTTGATATAAGACGGAAACCGAATCGGCAAATGATCACCCGGCCCTTCGGCAGGTACATTGGGTTTGTGCACATCTTTGTGATTGAGCAAATGCTCGGGATATCCTTTTTGTCGCAAATCTTCAAACCACTCAGGAGAATCGTACTCGTGTAACAACACACCATCAAAACCCGGTAAAAAATTATCGTAAAAGCGTGTATACGTTCGATAATCATCTGGCGGTAAAATACGCGGATCAACTGTATAATCATTGTTGCTGATCACAATCGGGTCGCGCCCTGCATCACGCACAGCAACGCCTAAGTTTTCGTGGGCATCAATAAGCGGCACTTTATTATTGATCGATCTGTGTGAACACGCGTATCGACTCGTATACATACACGCCCGACTGGGGCCACACGGTGCCGTCTGCGTGAAACACTGAGTGAACAAAGCACTTTCGCGTGCCAACATATCTAAGTATGGCGTCTTCACCACAGAATGCCCAACACACCCCAAGCTGTCCGCACGGAACTGATCGGCAATAATGAACAAAACATTTTTTTCTTGAACAGACATGTCCTATCCTCGTGAATGCATTGCAGCCCAATGTACACTGCGCTGATCTTCATGTTTCATACGCCATCTCAGGAGCTTTTGGCAATAGGTCAAAACCGTTGGCATATGTACCGGATCATCTGCCAAATTTTGAAATTCATTCGGGTCAGCCTTTAGGTCAAACAACAAAAACGAAATGGCTTCATCGCCAAATTGCACATATTTATAATCGTTGTCTCGAACCACCCACATCAAGGCGCGATCTGGGTCGTCCACCACATCAGATACTTCGCCTCGAATATCCTTCTCATAATGAATCTCTGTTTTCCCATCACCCAAACCACGCACACGCCCCAGAACACTCTTACCTTGAAACCGATCGGGAACAGGCACGTCCAAAAAATCTAAAATAGTCGGTGAATGATCAATCGACTCGGCAAAGCAGTCCAACTGCTGTCCTCGTGTCACATCCGCTTCAGAAGATGGATCGCGAACAATCAGTGGCACCCGCATTGTGCCATCAAAAAAATGGCCTTTGTCCGTTAGATAATGATCACCCAAATACTCACCGTGGTCAGATGAAAATACAATCAACGTATTATCCCATTGCCCCGTCTCTTTCAAGGATTCAAACAACAACCCCAACGACGTATCCAATTCCGTAATCATCCCCCAATAGTTGGCCTGCGTTTCGCGTAAATCGCGCTCCGATTCCAAACGGGGTTTTTGGTGTATATTTTTTAAATAAGGATGTTCGGCGCCCAATTCCGCTTCTTGTCGCGTGGCAGCAGGCATATCTGCGGGATCATACATATCATGATAAGGAGCCGAACAAATGCGAGGCGGATGCGGCTTGATGTAATTGATGTTCAGCACCCAGCCACCAGTCTGTCGCGCGCCAACATAATCAATCGCTTGGTTCGTAATAAAACGACACTCACAATCCTCTTCTTTGTAATGCGCCGGAAAACGAATGGGCAAATGATCACCCGGCCCTTCAGGTGGTACATTGGGTTGGTGAACTGCCTTATGGTTGCACAATTCCTCGGGGTACCCTTTCGCTCGCAAATCATCAAAATATTCTTTCGAATCGTATTCATGATCGAGCAACATATCCCACCCCGGCAAAAAATTATCGTAATTGGGCGTATGCGTTCGAAAATCATCCGGTGGCAAAATACGCGGATCAACCGCGTAATCTTGATATCCCATTTGTCCTGGCTTATACCCTGCTTCGCGCAAATACATCCCCAAGTTTTCCTGCGCGTCCACCAGTGGAACCTTATTACCAATAGATCGATTCGAACAAGAATATCGACTCGTATACATACACATTCGACTCGGTCCACAAGGCGCGGTCTGCACAAAACATTGCTTGAACAACGCGCCTTCACGCGCCAACATATCCAAATTGGGCGTCTTTACCACTGGGTGCCCAACACACCCCAAACTGTCTGCGCGAAATTGATCGGCAATAATGAACAGGACATTGCGTTTTTTGAACATAAAAGTTTCCTTGTAAAATCAGCACAGAGCAAGACGTAAGCAGGAAAACCTTAAAATCTCACTGAGCTTAGTTTTTAATTTATAATTTGCCGTCTCACCCCAACGACTGATACTCCAAATCACCCAATAAACCTTCATCCGCCAACGTCTTATACGCCACCATAAACGAAATGTAGAAAAACGCAAATCCCTTGGGTCCAGGTCCATCAAACAACACCGTATCTCCCACCAAGTCCTTCACAATACGCTTGCCACCTCGACTCCCCCCAAAGCCACGCTTCACCATCGCCTTCATCATCATTAAAATATGATCGCGAAATCGCGTCTCTCCAGACAACCGATACGCATAAGCCAAAGCCTCCATCTGCAACGTAAAATCACTGCGTCGGTGCAAACTCGACAATTCCTTATAAAAAAACCGCCCATCTGCCAACACACAATGATCCAACACATCGCCCATCTCTTCCACAATCAAATGGGGAATGCGATCATCACCCGTTGCTTCGTAATAGCGATACAATGCATTCACCGCAATGGCAATCATAAACGGTACACGCACTTGTGTGTGAGACGTATAGGGGGCTAAAAAAGAACCGTATTCTGCTCGCCACGCCAAAAATTGCTCGGCAATCAACTTACAAGCGTCCAAATACTTCTCGTCCTTCGTCTCGTTATACACCGCAATCAAGCCCCGCATTGCCCAACCCGTTTCACGTGCTTGCGAGCCACCCAACTTTGAAAATTTAGGTGACGCCAATTGCCGCAATACATTGTCAGCAATCCCAATTGCTTTGTCATACGCTTCGCGTTTGCCCGTTAAATGGTAAAAATCCAACAAGCCTTCCGTCCACTCGTGCGAAGGTGTCACCCCTCCCGTCACGTGTCCCGTCGTGTGAATCACTTGCCCACCCATTTTCAACGGGTCTTTGCTATAATGACAAATGTCTACGTCCATCCAATGTTGTGCCGCCACCAAACCCGCATCTCGAAATCGACGTTCTCCCATTTTGGCAAAATACAAAAACATACAGTGCGGAAAATCATACTCATTGTTCGTCCACA
>JABIFK010000830.1 GCA_018650745.1 Candidatus Latescibacterota bacterium
AAAGGGGCCAATCAAGCCGTAGCTGCCGCGCGTGCAGGTGCCGATGTAACTTTTATTGCACGCGTTGGACAAGACGATTATGGCCAACAAACCCTGTCTAATCTTGCCAAAGAACACATCAGCTGCGAGTTTATCATCGCTGACCCAGACATGCCCTCTGGCGTAGCATTCATTGTGGTTGATGAAAAGGGTGAAAACAGCATTGTCGTCGCATCGGGTGCTAACGCAGCCCTGTCTCCCGTACAACTCGATGCTGCCGAACACGCGTTCCTACAAGCTGACATTTGCTTGCTCCAGCTGGAGACCCCACTTGAAACAGTCACACATGCCGCCCAGCTAGCAAAACAAACAGAAACCCCCGTCATTCTTAATCCTGCGCCCGCAACCCAGCTCCCCAAAGAAATATGGCCTCTTCTTGATCTCATTACCCCTAACGAAACAGAAACAGAAATTTTGACGGGCATTGCCCCCAAAACAGATCAAACAGCACAAGAATCTGCACAGATTCTCTTAGATCGAGGTGTTCAAAATGTTCTTATAACACTTGGAGCCCGTGGGGCTCTTCTCGTCAACAAAGAACAAACCCTTCATGTTCCTGCGCCCCAAGTCAACTCAAGAGATACCACAGCAGCAGGTGACACCTTCAATGGTGCGCTTGCCTGTGCGTTGGCGTCAGGAACCCGCCTTTCAGACGCAATCCGATTTGCCTGTGCAGCGGGTGCCCTCACCGTCACTAAATCCGGTGCACAGCCCTCCATCCCCACAGCCCACTTAATAAATCAATTGCTTAAAAATCAATAAAATAGGGCCATATTTCTCCAATAAAGATTCACACTTGACCCTAAGCTCGGGTTGTCCTATATTTTTTATCCCTGCCCAAGGGATCCCCCATCTTCCTTTCTCTCCCCAAAGCCGCCCCTGTTTGAATTTTTGTAGAAAGGATCGTTATGAGCTGGAGGGAAACAGACACCATCAAGCTCGATTTTGAAGACTTGGTCAAAGAATTAGATCAATTTGAACAAGACATTGAATCACTTCAAAGTCGCATCGACCAATTCATGAATGAAGCACGGCAAACCAGCGGTGACTCTGCTGAAACTGCCGAGGTCGCCACATCAGACATGGGTGATGTCGGTGGTGGTTCTTAAAAACCATCAACTACAGCTACAAAAAAGCAACAGGTGGGCACTTTGTCCCGCCTGTTGCTTTTTTTATATAAAATGACTTAGATTTATACAATTGGTTAAGAAGCGAGACGTAAAAGGATTAGAGGGGGAAATTCAATATTGTATTCATTTGCCTTTTTTCTCACGTGTCACGCTATTGAAGGTTGCTTATGTTCTCATCCCTTTTATTTGCGGGTATATTGATTTTTGTTGTTGCCTCCAAATACCTATACAAACCCACCCCACGATGCCCCGAGTGCCACACACCGCAAGATGGCGACTACCCGATTTGCGAATGTGGCTACGTCTTTGAATTTCCCGATGAAGATGACGATCCTATCGAATATGGTGACCCAAATGACGCGCTCTAAAAAAAAGAACATCCATAAACATTTCAGATTATTTGTTCTGGGTTTTGGGATTTTTTGCCTAAGCGTATCTACTACGCTTCATGCTGCGGGCATAGACTCTACCAACACCTTCACCTATTCAAGCTATGGTGATGTTGATGGTTCCTTGGGCCTCATAGCCCTCTACTTAAAACAACAGAACCGAAGAGATGGTGCCACATTTGTGTCCAAAGAAGTCGAATCGGGCATCGTGGGCTATCAACTCAGATATTATGATGATGGCAATGGAAATGTAGACCCAGAAGATTGGTTTAGCGTCAAACGCTATCGCATCCCAGCAGAGCCAGACACAACCAAACCCGCTGGATACTTTAGAAATGATTATATGGAATTGGTTGATGTGGGTTTAAACGGTTTGGATGAAAAGGACTATTATTTCATTGATGGCAGGCGTTTTGATCTCAATGGTGAAGAAGAAGATGTATTAAAACAATTCCAAGTTCAAATTGAAAGCGGTGTTACCGCATTTCTCAAAAAAGTCACAGCAGAAAAGGTTGCCGATGCCATTGGCACCAAAGCCCAAACCAGCATAAAAAAAACCCAGTCATATGATGACGGATCGCTTCCATCCCTAATGGTATTTGGGTTAAACCTTGACTATGTATTTAAGCCCATACAACGCAATGGGAAAGCACTGAGTGAACAGAACATGTTAGAAGAAATACGCCAACGTGTGGGTTTCGTTCTAAGTGCATCAATGGAATACACAGACCTCAACGGATATCGTTTCCGAGAAATTGCCGATCAAGTAGCCCTGTTACAACGCACATATGACCCCATCGAAACGCTTATGATTAAGCTGGTCATTGATGCTTTATTTGATACCGATGGTGATGGTATTATCACCCAAGATAATCTTGCAAATGGCTACACACGGTTTCGAGAAATCCACCAACAACTTATCGAACAAGCCCGTTCCAAAAACCAACGTATTGTCTTGCCTACCGACAAACTCCAACGCCTGCGCGAAGAATACAGTACCCGCCACGATTCTGACTTTAAAATACCCGGAATGTAAAATAGATGAATAGGCGTATCAACAAATCCCACCATCATAAAATAATAGGCAGCAACTTCGTCTATTCGTCTATTCGTCTATTCGTCTATTCGTCTAATACACCGGAATCCGGTTCCCAGTTGTGCCTGTTATAAGATCGATCACCAACCAAAATCCCGCCACACCAATTTGTCCCAAAATAACGCCATATACCAAATATCGTGATCGGTTGTACAGCGCCAGGCTGCCAAAGCGCAACATCAACGATTTAAAAATCCACGCCAAGAAAAAAGGAAACCATAAGGCATTCATAATCCACGCAGGACTCACCATATAACCCAATGGGCTCAACGGCCACCACGTAAATCGGTAAGATAACACGGTCAATAAGGCCATCACACCAGCCCCAACCCCCGTCCACATCCAGCCTCCCACATTGGCAAACGTTGGATTGCGCAACTTATGTGCTGCAATAGCCGCAGGAAATTGTGCAAAGCCCTGAAAATACTGCTGGTGCAAATTTGCTGCCCCGTGCTGATGTCCTAACCAAATGGTGACCAATACAGACACAACCAAGCTACACACCATTGCCAACAACAAACCCCACACAAAACGATTTTTCCCCACATTTACCTCATCGGCAATACGCACAGAGTGTGCGGTGGGCACCATCATAAATGTGAGTAAATCACCGCACCAAACCAGTGTGAATCCAATAGCCACAGCACCCGCCAACCCCAAAGCCTCAGAACCAAATGCCGAAAGTGTAAACCCTAGCGGGATCATTGCAGGTACGATCGTCGCAAGACCACCATCGGTAACAGAACGCGTAAGTGCCACAAAAATAATAAATGCCACCACAACCAAGACAAATGCAATCCACAACGGAATTCCCGTTTGCCACAACCACCCAATCATCACACACCACCCACCAATGAGCCCCCAAAAAGCCCGGCGATACGACAACATTTCCCGCGCATCTTCTCCGGTTGCACGCCCAACAACAGCCATCCAAACCGACTTTAAATGCTGCCGCCCCGCCCACAAACCAAACACAACCAAGACGATCATTGCCCCCATTGCCTGATGCCCAAAGATTGGCGCAACAGGCCCCGAGTCCGTCCACTCACCTAATGCTTCTTTATTGCTGATCCCCAACACACTAAATGCCCCAAACAAACACACCTTAATCATATAAAAAATCCACAAGCTCAAGCTCACACGTGTGTTCACCAAATACGCAAACCCTAACATCAACAGATTCGTCCGAAATTGTAATGTCACCGCACCCCGAAAAAGAGTAAAACGCGGAATACCACTGCCAAAAGCAGGAAATGATGGAAAGTAGTGATGCAACGCACTCCAAGATCCAATAATAAAAGGAATGGCAAAACCCACCCACACCAACGGATCACGAAAAAATTGTGGGAACCGTGTTTTATCAACACCCTCAACCATTGCCAAAGGCACTTGCATAACCGGATACGTCAGGCGTTCGCGTTCTACCCATTGCTTCCGAAAAATGACCATCAAACACAACACCGAGACCCACAACGCCAAAAAGAAAATGCCCCACGCAAACAAAGGCTGAAACCAAATGCCCCAATCGGCCGCTTCGTTTTTAGGCACTCCTTCAAAAAAGTGCTTCAATCCAACCTCGCCTCGTGCAACCATCCAAGACTTTGTATAGGGAAACAGTAAATCTGCCCATTGGTTTTCAGCCGAGGCGTAATAATAGGTTCCTGTAATCATCGACAACAAAGGCCCCGTCACACCGCGCGTTGGAATCGCTGTGGCAACCATCATCATCCCAAAAACCAACAACAACTCACTACGCCGCAACCCCCAATCGGTCCGATAAGTTTTAAGCA
>JABIFK010000346.1 GCA_018650745.1 Candidatus Latescibacterota bacterium
ATATTTCAAACACACACCACTTACCAAAAGGGATTGGCACGTGTCGATTTTCTGCATCCCACACATCATGCCAATTGGGTTGTGCACCTTCGGCTTGAACACCCCAATAAAGCGGCTGATCAATTCCTGCATCTTTCAAAAAAGAAAACGTCCAACGTGTCTTTCCCGCTTGATCACCGCCTTCATCATCATTGTGATGTTCCCAAACTTCCAAAAACGTAAACCACCCAATCTTATCTGGATATTGATTGAGCTTTCCCAAACTCTCGGGCCAAAAAACACGGTAGCGCGTATATACCTGCTGATAATTGGCCTCCCGTTTAAAATTCAATTCACACTGCATACGGTTGCCCGCATCAACCTGCATATACAAACACTTGTTTTGTGCATCAATAGGATCTACACGCACCTCAGCAAATGAATCATCTCCGCGATTGTAAAGCCAAAATCCTTGTACAGCATCATGGCTTTCCAAATCCTTCTGCCAATCCATGCCGTCGGAACCCACAATATGCATGTCTGAAACACGCACGGTATCTTCAAAACCGGACTTGAACAACAACTCTGCCCGAGCAACCGTAGGCAAAACCAAAATCAATACAAGGGACAAAATTGATACAGTAGCCATCTTAGACCTCCCAAACAAAAGGGTATCACAAACAAATTTTAATGCATTTTAAAAACAAACAACCGTATAATAAGCCCATAACACACATCTTCCAAACCCCAAGATCTGAAACATCTTACGCCTCAGTTGCGTCATGATCTAATAAGGTGTGTTCCGTTCTATTTGATATAAGTTTCACATAAGGATTCAAGCATGTCCACGCTTCTTCTCGACAAACCAGATCTCGAACCCCACTTTAAAACCCTCGGCTTTAACTCCACCGTCGCCTACAAACTTTGGTGTTATCGCCACGGCCTCAACACATCCTTAGAAAAAACACCTGACCAACGCCAAAATGAAATCGACTTACTCGAAAGCCAACTTGAAAAACGGGACCCCGACGTCCACAAAAAACACGACCCCAAACGTGCCGAATACCTTGCCCGAATTTTTCGCGGTGAATTGCAAAACGAAAAACTCAGCAGCACACTTCACACCATTCGCAAAATGTACAACACCTTTGCCAGAAACCCCGAAGCACAACAAGCATTTGGCCGACTCGTCCAGCACATTGAAAAATACAGCGACCTGTTGTGGCACCAAAAAGCCATTAAAAACTACGGCAACAGCCAGTTGAACACCTTCTTATCGGCCCTGGGTCAACTTGCACAACACCACAAAGACTGGTTGCGACCCGTTGAAGATTGGCGACCCGAACACCGCAAACCCCGAAACCAATTTCGCACACTCGCACGTCACCTGCTTGCACAATACGACGTGCCCCAATTCTATGATAGCGCCTTCTTTCAAGGCAGCACAGAAGAAGTCTTGATACAACAAGGTTGGTTTAAACACGTAGGCAATGGTCAAAACATTCGCACGGCTGATATCCCCATGAACATCACCAAACGCATGGCACATTTGCTCACACAACAAAAAGGATATCACCACACCATTTATCAAACCCTACGCAGAATACAATTTGAAGCCTTTGCGGGTCACAAACACTCTTCCTGGGAATTGGCACACAGCCCGCTGGGCGAAAGCCTCGACAACGAAGACTTTTGGGAAACGGTTGTCCACTTTTTAGCCAACCAAGCCTTTCTCGACCGGAGTTACATCATTCCCATTATCGATTACATTCGAAACCAAAAATTCACACCCCAACAAATCCCACAGCCCGACGGCACTGAAACAGAAGGCCCACCGCCTCATCCCAACTTCTGTATGAAAGGCCGCAGCATCAACAAACTCATCCGGCAAGTCGACGTCTGGCACCAAGAACTCACCGGCATGGAAGACGTCGCCTTCGAAACGTGGCAACCTTCGGGTTTTAAAGAATTGGAACACACCGAATTTAACACCGAACTCAAACGCAACGTTCAATGGACCCTTCACGAACTCATCACCTCACAACAGCTCTACGCCGAAGGTCGCATCATGCACCACTGTGCAGGCTCCTATGCCAAACGCTGTCTCGCAGGCGAAAAATCCATTTGGTCCCTCCGCGCCCTCGACCTGGATGCTGCCGAAGAAAACCAAATCCAAGAACACGTAATCACCGTTGAAGTAGACCTCAAAAAAAGAACCGTCGTCCAAAGCGCCGGCAAATTTAACCTCAAACCCTTTGGCAAAAAACATGTGGCCAAAGAGCGAAAAGCAGACAATGTCTACTTGCTTCTCCTACGTTATGCCCCAACCCTTATGCGTATGTGGATGGACCGTGAGGGCTTGTCACACGGTTAATGCTTAAGTGTGACAAGCTCACTGCTCATGGGTTTCACGAAGAACATCTATACTTTTGACAAATTTAAGGCCCGCGAACTGTTTTCGAATTGACAAAACCTGTTCGCGGGCCCTATTTACATCTATCTCAATAGCATAATTTATATCAAAGGACAAATGCCCAATGATCGGTCAAACGTTTCCACTCGTCAAAGTCTCCGGCACAGCTTATGAAATGGGCTATCAACACGGCCAACAAGCCGGTGCGCTCATTCAAAAATATCTCATTTGGATCGAAAAACTTACGGGCAAGTCTCGCAGTGAACTGTGTCAAAGTGCCCGAAAATTTCATCCCCTCATCGAAAAGTTGAGCCCACGTCTCATCGAAGAGATCAAAGGCCTTGCAAAAGGTGCCGACATCACCTTTGACGAGGCCCTTTTATGTCAAGCACGTGGCGAAGCCGCAAGCGTGCCGCCCGAAGGCTGCACCGCCTTTGCTCTCAAAGGCTCAGCCACCGCCAACAGCATCACACTCGCCGGGCAAAATCAAGACCTCGCCCCCGAATATGCCGACGTGGCGATTCTCTTACACGTGTGCCCCTCCGATGAACGCCCCCGCGCCCTCATCTTTACCTTTGCGGGTCAATTGGGCTACGCAGGCATGAACCAACACGGCTTGGCCCACTTTGCCAATGCCCTCTACGATGCGCCTTGGCAATTTGGCCTGCCTCACTACCCCATCAAACGCGCAGTGCTTGAACAAGACAACCTCGAAGACTGTCTCACAATCATCAAACAAAACCCCACTTGTTCAGCAGGCAATATGGTCTTCTGTTTTGGAAACAACGAAATCGCCGACATCGAAATCCGTCCCGACGGCTTTGCCCAATTCACCGACACCCACCCCGACAGCATTCTGCACGCCAATCACTATCTCACCCCCGAATTTACGCCTCATGAAACCAACAGCCTTGCCGACTCTTGCCCTCGCCTTGACAGAATGCGCGACCTCATCCAAGAACATTGGGGCCACATCACTGTAGATACGATGAAAACAATTCTTGCCGACCACCAAGACGACCCCGCAGCCATCTGTCGTCACGGTGCCGAAAACATGATCTCTGTATCGGGTTACATCGCCGAACCCAATAAAGGCCTCTTTCACGTACGTCGCGGTCTCGGCTGCACAGGCACTTGGACGGCTTATGAAGTTTAATAGTTTTTCGGTAAAACCATCAAGAGTGAAACGAATCTACTTTAAAAACAACGAAGAAAGTGAATCATGCCCAGCCTGACAAACCAAGCAGACAGCCTCTTCTCCAAATACACCAACCACACACCTGGCTGCATGCTCGCAATCATCCAAGACGGCAACATCGTATACCAACAAGGGTATGGCCTCGAAGACCTTGAGAACGCAATCCCCATATCGTCTGACTCAGTCTTCTACATCGCCTCAACCTCCAAACAATTCACCGCCGCAAGCATTCTACTCCTCGCTCAGAATAGCAAGCTCTCTCTCGACGATGATATTTGTCTCCACGTTCCAGAAATGCCCATCTACAACCAACCCATTACCATTCGTCACCTCATCCACCACACCAGCGGCTTGAGAGATTCG
>JABIFK010000298.1 GCA_018650745.1 Candidatus Latescibacterota bacterium
ATTCGTCTATTCGTCTATTCGCTGATTCTTTCAACGTGCGTTCCAATGCCGATAGAAACTGATCATTCTCTTCTTCTGTGCCAATGCTGACACGCAGCGCTTTGTTGAGCATGGGGTAGCTTGTCACATTGCGAATGAGCACACCTTGTTCAATAAGGCCATCAAAAACAGCATTGGGATCATCGACTTCAAAGAGCAAGAGATTGGCGTCGGATGGATAGGCGGTAACACCTTCCATTTGTGTGAGTGCCTGATAGACACGGTCACGTTCGGCACAGATGAAACCGATGCGTTCATTGATGAGATCTTTTTGTTTTAATATGGCCAATGCGGCTGTGTGTGAAAACACGTTGATGTCAAAGGGGATTTTTCCTTTGATGATTTCGTTTCTGACACTCGGGTGTGCAATGAGATAGCCCATGCGTACACCGGCTGCACCGAATGCTTTGGAAAAGGTTTTGAGGATGATGAGGTTGGGGTGTTTTGGCAACAGGTCGATGGCTGTTTGATTGTAAAATTCGCCATAGGCTTCATCGACCATCACGAGTGCATTGGTGTTGGACAATAAGGTGTCTAATTCGTCATTGGAGATGGAGCAGCCTGTAGGGTTGTTGGGGGAACACAGAATGGCCAAGCGAACGTTTTCACCTTGAATGGCTTTTTGAATAGCAGGCACATCAAAGCGATAGTCGGCGGTAAGCGGAACCGAGATCACATTGCCACTGAAGACATTGGTATACATTCCGTAGAGTGAAAATGAGGGTGAGGGGATGACGACATCTGCGTTGGGTGCAGAGATGACACCGAGGATGAGCTGCACTAAGGTGTTGGATCCATTGGAGACAAGGATGCCATCTGGGTCGGCACCCACATGATTGGCAAATGCGTTTACCAAATCCATTGGCATGGGTTCGGGGTAGCGTGACCAAGGTTTGTTGCGAACGGTGTTGAGAATCTCGTCTTTGAGCGTTTCGGGAACGTCAAAGGGACTTTCATTTTGGTTGAGTTTGACGGGACAATCGTAGGCTTTGAGATGATAACCGTCTAATGCAAGTACTTCGGGTTTGAAATTTTGAAGATAGTTCATAAAGGTCACAATCAAAAAAGTTGCAGGTCAGCAGGTTTCAGGTCACAGATGTTTTTGATTTGGACTTGTGACTTGCAGACTTGTGGTCTGAGACATTGGTTTTAGAGTCTTTGTCGGATTGCGTTGGCATGTGCATCGAGGCCTTCGGCTTCGGCCAAGGTGATGATGTGGCCGGCCGTTTTTTTGAGGCGCTTTTCGGTATAGTGCACAATACTGATGGTTTTTTCGAAGGTGTCGACACCAACGGACGATGCAAAACGTGCAGCACCTGCTGTGGGTAAAATGTGGTTGGTGCCTGCATAATAATCACCGACGGGTTCTGATGAAGCAGGACCCATAAAAACGGCCCCTGCATGTTTCACCGATTCTAAATGTGCCCAAGGGTCTGCGATAATAAGTTCGATGTGTTCGGGTGCAATGCGATTGGCCAAGTCAATGCCTTCGGGAATGTCTTTGACAACAACAACAGCCCCAAAACGATCTAAGGCTTTTTGAATGGCTTCTTTGCTGGATAGGTCCGCAGCTTGTGCGGCGACTTCTTTGGCCACTTCTTCGGCAAGTTTGGCTGAAGGTGTGATGCAAACAGCCGATTCAAATCCACTGCCGTGTTCTGCCTGAGAAAGCAAGTCACCTGCAATGTGTTTGGCCTGGGCAGTTTCATCGGCGACAACTACAATTTCACTTGGGCCTGCAACCATGTCGATGTCTACGGTACCAAAGACGAGTTTTTTTGCGATTTGTACGTAGGGATTGCCTGGGCCAACAAGTTTGTCGACACGTGGAATCGATTCGGTGCCATAGGCCAATGCTGAGATGGCCTGTGCGCCAAAGATTTTATAAACGTTCGTGATCCCTATTGCATGGGCTGCTGCTAAAACGGCGGGGTGAACACGCCCATCGGGTTGTGGTGGTGTTGCCACACAGATATAAGGTACACCTGCTATTTGGGCAGGGATAGCTGCCATGAGCAAGGTCGAAAATAGAGGCGCGCTGGCACCGGGTATGAGCAGTGCCACACGTTCTATGGGAACAACACGTTTGCCCAAAATAACACCATCCCCATCTTCTATAAACCAAGATGTTCGTTTTTGGGCCTCGTGGAAGCGGCGAATGTTTGCGGCGGCAGCTTCGATTACGGAGAGGAGGTTTGGATCGGCCTGGTGGTGGGCGGCTTCAATTTCGGATTCGGGCACACGTAAGTCAGCGGCTTGTAGATCTACACGGTCAAACTCTTTGGTGTAGGCCAATACGGCTTCATCGCCCTTTTCTCTTACTGTTGCGACAATTTCGCGTGTGGCGGCTTCTTGTTCGGGCGAAAAGTCGGTGGTGCGAGACAAGATCGCATCGAGTTTGGGCGCCAGTGACTTGGGATTGTAATTTAGAATATCAATCATAGGATGAGGAGATTCTGTTTTGTGATTTAGTAGATGACTTTGTTTAGGGGGTATTCGATGATGCCTTCGGCACCAATTTTTTTGAGCTGAGGAATGATATCACGCACCACACGTTCGTCGACGATGACTTCCAATGCCACCCAATTTTCGTCTA
>JABIFK010000663.1 GCA_018650745.1 Candidatus Latescibacterota bacterium
AGATTTTATGGAGACCGTAAAGGAACGGGGCGAAAAGCCGGATAAAGAAAAACACGCAGTGTTGATGCGGCAGTTGTTGACCGATCAGGTTGAGGAGAAGAAAGAGACCGATCCGATTATACATCAAGCGGCGTTTCGGGCAGATGAGAAACGGTTGGAGCAAGCTGCGCAGGTGTTTTTGGCGGTGGAGTCGGATCAGGAAAATGTTGATCCGGTGGGTTTTGAGGTGAGTTTTGGGTTTGATGAGTCGGGTGATTTGAGTGCGGAAGAACCGGTGACGGTTGCATTGGCGGAAGATGTGACATTTCGGATTCGAGGAAAAATAGATCGTGTGGATGAGGTGGCAGATGGATTGGCCATTTGGGATTATAAGACGGGGTCCATGTCGCAATATGATGAGCGGGATTTGTTGAAGCGTGGGACGCATTTGCAATGGGCATTGTATGCATATGCTTTGGATGTGATTTTGAAGCAGAAGGAGAATTTGGGTGCGGTTAAGGAATCGGGATATGTGTTTCCGGGCGATCGAGAGCACGGGCGTAAGTTGTCGGCAGCGCCACCGAGTTTGGAAGATTTGGCCAATGTGTTGCGTCCATTGTTTGAGCTGGTGGCACGCGGTGGTTTTTTGCATATCCAGAAAGCGCGGGAGTGTACGTATTGTGCGTATAACCGAGTGTGTGGTGAAGAGGGCGTGGATAACAAAGGGTTGGAAGGGATTCGGGAGACGATGGGCGAGGATGAGGCGTTTGAGCAATTGTTGGACAGTTTAAATCGGTGGATGGGGGTTTAGGGCAAAAGGCACCTACAGAATTTTTTTGATTGCTGACAAATTCCCCTCGGTTCCACTTTGGGAAAAAGGAAAGCTGGTGGTGTTCTTATTGATTTTTTGGTGGATGAGTTTAGAGAGATAGGAATTATGGAATTAAAAGATCAGGTTGCGCGGGATACGGTTGCGCAAGTTTTGGATAAAAATTTGATGGTGTTGGCCGGTGCGGGTGCGGGTAAGACGTATGCGTTGGTGCAGCGGATGGTGAATGCGGTGCGCACGGGATCGGTGGGGGTGGATCGGTTGGCGGCGATTACGTTTACGCGAAAAGCGGCTGGCGAAATGCGGGGCCGTTTTTTTATGCAATTAAAAGCTTGTGCAGAAGAAGTTACGGGTGAAGAGGCTGAACGGGTGCGCGTGGCATTGGAGAAAGTGGATCAATGCTTTATTGGTACTATTCATTCGTTTTGTGGGCAGTTGTTGCGTGAGCGACCTGTAGAGGCTGGGTTGCCGCCGGATTTTTCGGAGGTGGATGATCGGGAAGAGGCGGTGATGCGGCGTGAGGCATGGGATCGGTTTGTGCAGCGGTGTTTTATCGATGAAGATGTGCGGTTGGCACAGTTTGAGGAATTGGGTTTGAGGACAGAAGATTTGTACTCATTTTTTCAACGGCGGTGCCAATTTAGCGATGTGAAGTTGAAACCGACAGTGGTAGACAAACCCGATTTGGAGACGGCTGTTTTGGCGGTGGAAGGGTTTTTGGAGCGGGCCGAGATGCAGATTCCTGACCCGTTGCCGGGTAAACGCGATACGGCACAAACGGCGTTGATGCGGGCACGGTTGTTTTTGGTGAATCGAGGCATCGAATCGGATGCGGATCGATTGACGCTGTTGCAGATGTTGCACGGGCGATTGGGTGTGACGCTTAAGGGGTGGGCGCCGAACAATACGTTTGCAAAAGAGTTTCGGGATGTGTTGTTGCCCGAGTTTCAGGAAGAGATATTGGAACCGGTGATGGCGCAGTGGCGGCAATATGTGTATCAGTATGTGGCAGACTTTGTGGATGATGCGGTGGCGTCTTATGGGGCACTGCGCAGGCAGAGTGGGCGGTTGACGTTTCAGGACTTGTTGGAGTGGACGGCCATTGTGTTGCGCGATTCTTCGGAAGTGCGTGCGTATTTTCAGGATAAGTATCGGTGTTTGTTTGTAGATGAGTTCCAAGATACCGATCCGATTCAGGCTGAGACGTTGATGTATTTGACGGGGGAAGATGTTGAAGAAAAGGATTGGCGCAAGTTGCAGCCGAAAAAGGGCAGCTTGTTTTTGGTGGGCGATGGCAAGCAGTCGATTTATCGGTTTCGGCGGGCCGATGTGGAGACGTTTCGGTTGGTGACAGAGAAGGTTGTGGAGACGGGTGGGGAGGTGGTGCAGTTGAATACGAGTTTTCGATCTTTGGGACATTTGTGCGATTGGGTGAACACAGCGTTTGAACCTTTGTTTGCGGCAGATGATCAGAAGTATCAGGCAGACTTTGGGCCGTTGTTTAAGTTTAAATCTGATGGCGCAGATGATTTTTCGGTGCGCAAGTTGCCCATTGGAAAGGTGTACCGGCACAACCGAGGGGACATTGCGAAGATGGATGCTGATCGTATTGCTGATTTTATTGCGGCGGCGTTAAAGGGTGAGACCGAGTTTAACGGATCGGGTGAGGATGCGGTTTTGCCATCAATAGCCTTACCGGGTGATTTTTTGATTTTGACGCGTACGGCAGGGTATTTGTCGCATTATGCCGAAGCATTGGAAGCGCGGGGTATTCCGTTTGATATGACGGGTGGCAGTCGGTTGGGGCAAACGGATGAGGTGAGGGCTTTGGTCGATTTTTTGGAGACGATATATATGCCCGATGATCCACTGCCTTTGTTGGCGTATTTGCGAGGCGATTGGGTGGGTTTGGGCGATGATGATTTGTACGCGTTTAAAAGGGCAGGTGGGGCATTTGATTGGACGGTGTCCCTACCAAATGGTCTGGATGATTCCTTGCGTGAAAAATTGGATGTGGCATTTGGGCGCATTTATGAAACCGCGGATGCGTTGAATATGTTGATGCCTGCGGCGGCTATTGAGCGATGCTTGGACAAATTGGGTTTGATGGCTTTTGTGCGTGCACTGCCAATGGGAGCCACGCGGTCGGGCAATTTGTTGCGGGTGTTGGCTTTGATACGACAATGGCAAAGTGAAGGGATGCACTGGGGGCAGGTGGTGACGGAGTTGCGTGCGATGATTGATGATGCCGAGTATAAAGTGGAGCAGATGACACTGGCTTCGGGGCAGACAAATGTGGTGCGGTTGATGAATTTGCATCAGTCGAAGGGACTGCAAGGCAAGGTTGTGTTTTTGGCCGATCCGTATGATACGAGTTCAACACGATTTGGGCCTGAGTTTCATGTGTCGCGTGCGTCGGGGGAACCGTTTTTGGCATTGCCGGTGAGCAAACCGAAGGGACCGTTTGCGCGTGAGGTCATTGCTGAGCCGATTGGGTGGGCAGCGGATGAAGCGGAGGAGGCACAGTTTTTAAAAGGAGAAGAGTTGCGTCTGTTGTATGTGGCGGCCACACGTGCGGAGAATCTCTTGGTGGTGTCGAAGTATGATGGGCAAACGGATCGTGGGCCGTGGGCGCCGTTGTATCCCTTTTTGGAATCGGTGCCTGATTTAGACGAATATCCATCGGCTGATCAAAGGGTGCTTGAGAACTTAGCGGTGGATTTGGATCAAATGAGAATGGATCGGGATGCGTTTTGGGAAAGGGTGAAGAAACCGTCTTATGAAATTACAACGGTGACGACCGATCGTGAGGATGCACTTGTTGCTCGGTCGGGCACACAACGGGGCGCAGCATTTGGTACCGTTGTGCACAAGATATTTGATGATGCGATTCACAAGCGTTTGGCTGAAGATGTGTCGGCATATGTTCGGTACTTATTGGTTGCGCATGGCGGCACTGAGGATTTTGTGTCGGATATTTTGGATGTGTTGGCAGATTTTCGCGCATCGGACATTTGGCAGGATTTAGAAACGGCGACGGCGGTTTATACAGAAGTGCCATTTGCGGTGTCAGAGGCGGATAAAGTGACGCGAGGTGTGATTGACTTGGTTTATCAAATGGAAGACGGTTGGCACATTGTGGATTATAAAACAGATGCGGTTGCAAATGATGATGAGGTTGCAGGATTGGTGGCGCAGGTTTCTGAGCAGATCAATACTTACGCACAATATTGGGAAACGTTTACGAGTGAACGGGTGGTGGTGAAGGAACTTTGGTTGACTGAGCAGAAAAGCTTTGTAGGCATTTGATGCTATAGGCGAAACATAACATCCAAAGTCCGCGTCAAAGGTACGAGGCTGGGCTTGAATGAGTTTGTTACATTTATGTGAAATATAAAATTCTCTCTTGTCTCTGATTCAGGATGTATCGTATATTCATAGTACGTTGTTCCTGCCACATTATCCATCCACACAATCCCCCACATAACCCATTAGAAAGACTTCTATGCCAAGGAAGAATAAGCTTTTTGTCCTTGATACAAACGTTATTCTCCACGACAGCAATTGTATTTATCAGTTTGAGCATCACGACATTGTGATTCCCATTACGGTGATGGAAGAGCTTGATCAATTTAAGAAGGGCAATCAGGCTTTGAACTTTCACGCGCGTGAATTTGTGCGGTCGCTTGATGCGTTGAGTGAAGATAAAATTTTTAATGGGGGTGTGACGCTTGGCACGGATCAAGGCAAGGTATCGATTGCTTTGGAGCGTGACTTTCACGAGGATTTGGCACGTAATTTTTCGCCGAGCAAACCCGATCATCACATTTTGAATGTGGCCTATTACCTGGCGCAAGCGCACAAAACGCGCGAGGTTATTTTGGTCTCTAAAGATGTGAACTTGCGGTTGAAAGCCAAGTCGGTTGGTTTGGTGGCACAAGATTATAAGACCGATCAAGTGAAAGACTTGTCTACACTTTATACGGGGTATCGAACGGAAGAACATGTTCCATCGGATGTGATTGAGCAGATGTATCAGGTACCATTTGGATTCGCACCTTCTGCAGCACCATTTGAAGATGCGATGTTGCCCAATGAATATGTGATTATGCGCAATGGCAAGAGTTCTGCCTTGGGTGCGTATGACTTGGGCAAAGATGTGATTCAGCGGGTAGACAAAGAAGATGCGTATGGAATTGTGCCGCGCAATGCTGAGCAGATCTTTGCGCTGAATGCGTTGATGAATCCCGACATTCAATTGGTGACCCTTTCGGGTAAGGCGGGGACAGGTAAAACGCTTTTGGCATTGGCGGCGGCATTGGAAAAACGTCGGCAATATCGACAGATTTTTATGGCAAGACCGATTGTGCCGTTGAGCAACAAAGACATTGGTTATTTGCCGGGTGACATTCATTCGAAGCTCGATCCGTATATGCAGCCTTTGTTTGATAATTTAAATGTGATACAAGCTCAGTTTAGAGAGTCGGATGATCAAAACCAGCAGATCAAACAATTTTTGGAAGATGAGAAGTTGGTGATTTCGCCCCTGGCTTATATTCGTGGGCGAAGTTTGGTGAAGGTGTTTTTTATTGTAGATGAGGCGCAAAATTTAACACCACATGAGGTGAAGACAATTATTACACGGGCAGGTGAAGGCACGAAGGTTGTTTTTACTGGGGATATTTTTCAGATCGATCACCCCTATTTGGACAGCCAATCGAATGGGTTGAGTTATTTAATTGAAAAGATGAAGGGCCAGCCGCTTTACGCACACGTCAATTTGCAAAAGGGCGAGCGGTCAGAATTGGCTGAGTTGGCGAGTAATCTGTTGTAGGAGAGAGTCAACGGCACCTACCCCCGGCCCTAAAGGAAGGGGAGTAAAGTCGAAGGCAGGAGAGAGTTAGAAGAAGAGCGTTTTTTGTGAGGTGTGGGGAGGTCCTGACGGAAAAGGGACGGCATGTAATGCCGTCCCTTTTTGTTTGGGTGATGGATAATACAGGGCTTATATTGACGCGTCCTTATAACTACAATAGATCTTTGGAGTGTTTATGAATATTTGCGTGTTGAGTTGTTCGTTACACCCGCAGAGTCGTTCTTATGTTTTGGCACGGCAGGCGGAGGAGAATTTGGAGAAATTGGGTGTCGGTGTGAAGTTCTTTGATTTGCGAGAATATGAAATGGATTTTTGTGGGCGACCTGGTGCACGCAATTTGCCAGTTGTAGATGAGTTGAAAACAGAGATTCTGGAGGCGTCGGCAGTTTTGGTGTCGGTGCCCATTTATAATTTTTATGCCAATGCGGTGGCCAAGAATGTGATTGAATTGACGGGACGTTCTTGGATTTATAAGGTGGTCGGTTTTATGTGTGCCGCAGGTGGGGAGGCGAGTTATATGTCGATTATGAACATTGCAAATTCGCTGATGTTGGATTTTCGGTGTTTGATTGTGCCGCGATTTGTTTATGCACTGGGCGATGCATTTGGCAATGACCGAGAACCCGATATGTTTGTTCAGGATGAAAGTATTTTGGATCGATTAAACGAACTTACAGAAATGACCGTGAAACTTGCTCAAGCAGTTGATCCAGTCATTGACGATTTGCCAGAGCGAAAGGGGCGTGTATGAACCATCGATTTCACGACCGTGATTGGGTCGAAAATTATGCCGAGACGATTACCACACGCAGACCCGAGCGGGTTGAGGCGTTTGCACATATTGTGAAGCAGGTTCAAGCGCTGGAGAGCGATTCACCCACCGTGATTGAATTGGCGGCTGGTCCTGGGTTGTTGGCATCTGCACTTTTAGATGGTGTGGATGGTTTGCAGTATGTGGGGGTGGATTATTCTCCGGCGATGGTCCATTTTGCAGAGAATAAGATGGCAGATTATAAGGCGCGGTGTCAATTTTTGTGTGTGGATTTGCGGAAAGAGAACTGGGCTGAGGGTTTGCCGACGCAGGTAGACGCAATTGTGTCGAATATGGCATTGCACGATTTGGATGAGTTGAAATTTGTAGAGGCGGTGTATCAAAAATCGGCAGAATTGCTTAAGCCTGGCGGATTGTTTTTGAATGCGGAATTGGTTGTGAAACCAGAGTCAGAAGAAGATGTTGATGGGGGGAAGGCCAAAGTGGGTTGGCATTTAGAGGTGTTGAACGGTTTGGGTTTTGAAAAGATTGAATGCCCTTTGGATTTTGGGCATTATGCTTGTATTCAAGGGCATTGTGGTAAGGGTTGAATTTTGGTGTGGTGTCAATAGCTTTTGAGTGGATAAAAAAAGACCGCAACGTTTATTGTTGCGGTCTTTTCTCTATTGGGAAACTTTGTTCCAAGGTTTTTCATCTTATTGGTTCTGAATTCTCTGATCGTGCAGTTCAATGGCTTGTTGTACGAGTTCGCGAATACGGTCGAAGCCCCGGAAGGGTTTCTGAATCCAAAAGTCAAACTCCGTTAAGCGTGGATCATCGTCGGGCAGCTTCCAACCTGTTGTGAGAATGAGGGCTATGTTTGGATTTATCTTTTTAAGTTCTTCGGCCAATACATCGCCTGACATACCAGGCATACCAAGGTCTAGGAGTGCGATTTCATAGGTCTTTGTTTCACAGTGTTCTAATGCCTTTTTGCCACTGTCGGCTATTTCAACGTCGTGTTCGCTTTCAAACACGGTGAGTAAAATTTCGGCAATGTCGGGTTCATCGTCTACAATAAGAATGCGACCCCGGCGCCCTTCTGATACGGGTGTTGAGGGTGTTTCCTGTTCTTGTTCTTCTGTACAAAGTGGCAAGGTGATCGTAAAGGTGGTGCCTTGTCCGAGTGTACTTTCGACTGTTACGAGACCCTTCCAGCGGGTTATGGTGTTGTAAACGGTGGACAAGCCCAAACCGCGCCCAACGTCTATTTTGGTGGTAAAGAAGGGTTCGAAGACTTTTTGCTGTGTTTCAGCATCCATGCCTTCGCCGGTGTCGGTGACAATGATTTGCGTGCTCTCATCGACAATTTGTGTTGTCAGTGAGAGGGTGCCACCTTGGGGCATTGCATCTACGGCATTGAAAATGAGATTGACCAAGGCGTCGTATAAATCTGAAGCAGAGCCGTAAATTTTAGGGGCATCGTGTAGGTGGGTTTGGATTTGGTTGGTGACGTTTCGTGACTCGGGTTCGTCTTTCCAGCGCGGGCGCGTGGTTTCAATGGCTTCACGAACAATGTCGGTTACGTTAACGGGTTGAAGTTCTGTTTCTTCTGTGACGCGCGTGGTTTGGTGCAATCGGGCAACCAAGTCGGCGGCACGTTCGGCAAAGGTGTTGATACGTTGGGCGTGTTGCAATAGTTGAGGGTCGCGGGTGGCACGTAAGAGCAGTTGTGCGGGACTCCAAATGCCGGTGAGGATGTTGTTGAGGTTGTGGCTGACACCGGCGGCGAGTTCGCCTACGGCGCGCAAACGCTGGGTGCGAATGAGTTCTTGCTCGGCTTGTTTGCGCTCGGCAATTTCGTTTTGCAGATCTTGATTGGTCTGTTGCAGTTCATTTGTGGCGCGGTCTACTTCACGTGTGAGTACATTGTTGAGTTTGTGGGTGTCTTCAAAGAGTTGGACGCTGTTGAGTGCAATGGCGACTTGGTCGGCAATGAGCATCATCAAACGGACGTCTTCGTCGGTAAATGTGTGTGGGCGTGGGTGGCTGAGGTTGATTACGCCAACGATGTTGTTGTCGAGGAGAAGCGGCAGGCAGAGAATGGAGCCAATGGGACCAATGGGTTGGGTGGTGTCAACAAAGCGGGTGTCTTGCGAAATGTCGTCAATGGAGACGGGTTCGCCATTTTCGGCTACCCACCCAGCAATGCCTTCGCCGCGTTTGAATCGGCTGACGGGTAGGCTTTCGGGGTCGTAGTATCGGCTTTCGGTGTCGGTTTGGCTGCGCGCGGCTTTGACCAAGAGTTCGCCTGTGTCGCGGTCGAGCAACATTAAGGAACAGTTCTCGGCATTGGTTTCGTCAATGACGGTGTTAATTATGCCTTCAAAGACCCGGCGCGGTTCTTGA
>JABIFK010000414.1 GCA_018650745.1 Candidatus Latescibacterota bacterium
ACCCGCGAGGCCGATGATGAGATCGGCTTCGGTGAGTTCGGTTTCGAGTTCGGTGCGATAGCGCTCGGCCAAGCAACCTGTGACAATGACGCCTTTGCAATTGCCGCTTTCTTTGTATTCTGTTGCGTCTAAGACGGTTGAGATGGATTCTTCTTTGGCGGGTTCAATAAAGCCACAGGTGTTGACGATGATGACGTCGGCCCCTTCTGCTTCGTCGGAGACAGTATAACCATTGAGTTCTAAAAGCCGGTGCATGCGCTCGGAATCAACGGTGTTTTTTGGGCATCCTAAGGTGATGAGATTAACTGTGGGCATAATTCCCCTGTGTCTCCCTTGGCGGGAGAGCGCATTGGTTTGCTGAATTTAGGACTCGGAACCATAAAATGTGTTATAAAAAATCGGCGAAAGGGTCGTTTTTGTCAATCATTGATCTGGAGTTGTGAAACTTCGCCCGCAATCAATTATAGATATTTGCGAAAAAAAATAAAAAAGCAAAAAAATATGTTTGCTCATTGCTTGTTTTTTGGAATATATTCAAGTTCACTTGAAGCTATAACTCTCGTATGGCTTGTTAGGCTGGGTTAAAACAATGCGTATATTTTATTTCAAATGGCTTATTCTTTGTTTTATGGCTGCTCAAATCGGGCAGCTTTTGGCCTGCTACGCACTTCCTAGGTCTGAATTTGGAGAATTGAATGGGTAATGTAGAATTTCGTGCACAATGGGAAGATGTGGCAAATGGCGTAAAGGCAACATTTGATGAACATGGTTATGTTGTGTTGCGTGGGTTTTTGTCTTCAGATGAGGTGGCAGAGGCTCGGCGAGAGCTGGATAGATATATTGCAGATGTGATTCCGAATATTCCGGTGGATTGTGTGTTTTATGAAGACAAGGATGATCTTGCTACTTTGAAGCAGTTGCCCAATATGCAAGATCATGATGCATACTTTGAAAATATGTTGCGGGGAGATACACGGTTCTATCGATTGGCCGAGTTGTTGGTCGATGGTGTGGTGGGGCGTAATTTGCAATTGTTGCGCAAACCACCTGCTGTCGGATTGCCTACGCCCCCCCATCAGGATGGGTATTATTATATGGTTCAACCTGTAGAAGGGTTGACGATGTGGTTGGGGCTTGATGTGGCGGATGAGGAGAATGGGGGATTGCGGTATGTAAATGGGTCACATAAGTTGGGTTTGCGGCCTCATTCACGTACTCAGACGTTGGGATTTTCGCAAGGTATAACAGATTATGGCAATGCTTACGATTTGGAACATGAGCAGATGTATACAGCTGAGCCCGGCGATTTGTTGGTGCATCATGCGTTAACGGTTCACCGGGCAGATGGGAACAAGAGTGTGGATAGACCTCGTGCGGCATTGGGGTTCGTGTATTTGTGGGATCAGGTAGAGGAGAATGCGGAAGGGTTGGCGGCGTATCGGGAGCAGTTGGCGGCAGATTGGTTGAAGCAGGGGAAGATTTAAAAAAGTAAAAAGTAAAAAGGTAAAAGTGAAAGACAAAAAAACGGAAAGATGAAAACAGGGTCAAGGGATGGTTACTGGCAAGAGTGGAAATTGAAAAGCACTCATTCGCATACATCGATTAAAATATATATCCTCTGACGGTTGCTCAAAAGCAACGAAGCGTCTCATTTTATTATTGATGGCACTTTAGTCGTTAAGGCTTCTTTAGAGTGATAAGCTCAATTAACGTTTTCCGGTTTCGTTTTTATACAGATTCAACGCGGTCGCCGCCGGCGCGTTTGGCGTCGTAGAGGGCTTGGTTTAGAGCGTTGAAGGTGTCTTCGGTGGCTTGGCGGGTGTCGTCGATCTCGGTGCTGTTGAAGGCGGTGATGCCGACGCTGGCGGTGATGTTGATTTGTGTATCTGCAAGATGGAATGGGTGATTGGCGACAAACGCGCGGAGTTCTTCTGCGCGTTTTTTTGTGTCTTCTAGTGTGGCCGGGTGGAGTGAGACTGCAAAGTTGGTGCCGTCGAGGTGACCAAGTTGTTCTTCACCTTTGAGTTCTGATTGTAAGGCTTTGGCCAAACTTCCGATGACCATGTCGCCTGCATCACGGCCGTATTGTTCGTTGATAGGGCCGAGGTTGTCGCCAGAGATGAGCATAAACCCAATGGGGTCGTCGTTGTATTGGGCTTGTTGGATTTCTTGGAGAACAATGGCTTGTAAAAACGAGAGCTTGTTGGGCAATCCTGTGAGGCGGTCTGTGCCGGCCAACTGTGCCCAGCGGAGATTAATTTCTCGTAAACGATCCAGCTCTTTTTTGTCTTGGTAGAGCTGCGATTGAAGTTCTCTTACTTTCTCAGCGAGTGCTTCTGGTGAAAGATTGAGATCGATGCTTTGGATGTCACTGGTTTCAGATGTAATTTCACCCACCACAACATCTTGCGTAAGTTCGAGCGTGAAGTCTTGCCACATATCGTAATAAAGGCCCTTTTTATTGAGCAATTCACGGTGGGTGCCTTGTTCTGCTAATTGGCCTTGGTCCATTACAAAAATTTGATCCAGGTTCACAGCAGAGGTGAGGCGATGTGTCACTGCGATCATCGTACAATTTTCAGCGAGCTTTTCCAAAGTGGCATTGATGGCGGCCTCGGTGGCAGGATCTAAGGATGAAGTGGCTTCATCGAGCACAAGTATGGTGGGGTTGCGTAAGATGGCACGCGCAAGGGAGAGTCGTTGGCGTTGACCGCCAGAGAGGTGGCCTCCCATTTCGCCAACTGGGGTGTCATAACCTTGTGGAAGCGAGCAAATAAAGTCGTGAATTTCAGCAGATTCTGCGGCTTGCTCCACTTCTTCATCTGTGGCATTGAGCCTGCCTTGGCGAATGTTTTCGCAAATGGTGGTGTTAAACAAAAATGTGTCTTGAAAGACGGGGCTGATTTGTGCGCGCAGACCTTCTTCGGCTACCTGGGATAGGTCGTTGCCATCAATGACAATGGCGCCTTCATTGGTTTCGTAAAATCGAGTGATGAGATTGAGCACCGTACTTTTGCCTGAGCCACTGCGTCCTACAAAGGCAACTGATTGGCCTGCGGGAATGGTGAAGCTGACATTTTGGAGGTTGGGCTCGTCACCTGTGTAACTAAAGGTGACATCTTCAAAACGAATTTGGTCTTGAAATGTAGGCAAGGGTGTGGTGCGCTTCTCACTGTTGGGTTCGATGGGTTCGTTTAAGAACGCATGTACACGTTGGAGACCGGCTGCGGCTTGCACGAGTTCGGATGCTGTGCCTGTGAGCGCACGTGCAGAATTGCCTATGCCTGAAAGGATGGCCAGAAATGATACCAAGATGCCGCCCGTGAGGTAGCCTTTGACGGCTAAGAATGCGCCACCAAGTAATACGATGAGTTGGAGGATTAACACACCGACACTGGATGTTTTGTTGATGAAGAGGGTGGTGCGGTGCAGGTCGAGGCTGCGTGCATGCAGATTGCCCAAACGAATGGCAAACTTTTCGATGTATGCAGTTTGCAGGGCAAACGCACGAATGACACGTTGGGCGAGTAAATTTTCTTGTATGGCACTCATGGTGTTGGCGTCTTCTTCTTTTCGGGTCGTTCCTGCTTTGCTGGCTTTGGGGCTCAACAGTTTGGGACCGATGATGCCCAAGGGAAAGGACAGTAATGTGATGAGGGCCAATCGCCATTCAAAAATAAACAGAATTGAGATGCCGGTAATAATGGCTAAAGTATGAAAGCAGACTTTGTAAAATGAGGACAGCAAGGCTTGTTCAACCATGGCCAAGTCGTTGGTAAAACGCGAGAGGATGTCACCTGTTGAGGTGTTGGCAAAAAAATGGGTAGGTAGTTTTTGAATGTGTTTAAACATGTTTTGGCGCACGTCACGCATCACATTTGAAGCCATGCGTGACGTGATGTAGGCTTCCATAGATTCAGAAAATCCAAAAATGACAAATAGAACACATAAGGTGATGGTGATTTGAGTCAGATATGCGAGGTCTTGGTTGGGAATAACTTGATCGAAGACTTCACGATAGAAAACCGGCAAACACAAATAAAATGCCACTTGTGTGATCACGGTCATAAAAAAGAGTATCAGAGCGGGTTTGTAGGGCACCATCAGGCGAAAGGCATGGCGCAAAAAAGTGGTGGGACTCATGGAGACGGTTGATGGTGTGTTAGACATGGTATTTTGCACGCTTTAAAAGTGAAGTGTTTAAGATGCTTTGGGTGTAAAAGCAACATAAAGCACAGGGACGACCAACAACGTTAAGAATGTGGCGGTGAACAAACCACCAATAATCCCCCAGCCCATGGGGGCCCACATGGTGCCACCACCGAGTGTGAGTGGAAGCAGGCCGCCGATGGTGGTTGCCGAAGTTAAAACAACAGGCACAAAACGCGCCATACCGGCTTCGCGAATGGCACTGAGACGGTCGATGCCTTCTTGGCGTCGGAGATTGATAAAGTCGACGAGCAGGATGGCATCATTAATGACAATGCCTACCAAACTGGTAATGCCTAAAAACGCAGAAAAAGAAAAGGAATACCCCGTTATAAGCAAGGCAAAAATAGAACCGATAATGGCCAAGGGAATGGCAGAAAAAATCACAAAGGGTTGTATGAAGGATTTGAATTGTAAGATTAGGACGCCATAAATACAGACCAATGCAATGACAACGGCTTGTGCCAAACCACCAAATGACGATTGTCGCGTTTCCTGTTCACCACCCACAATGTATCGGTACCCTGGTGGCCAATGATAAGCTTCGAGCTTTTGAATGATTTCTTGAGTTGCTGCATTGACGGTTCTGTTTGCGACATCGGCGGTGACATTGGCGGTGCGTTTGAGATCGTACCGTGTGATAAGCGGAGGCTCGGCACGTAGTTGAGCGGACGCAACTTGCAGAAGGGGGATGCGTTGGCCGGTGTGAGAAAGCAGAGAAACTTTTTCAAGAGTTTCTGCTGTGGGACGTTCGTCGTTGTTGTTGAGGCGCATCCTCATATCATACTCTGTACCACTTGCATCGCGATATTTTGAAACGGAAATGCCAGAGATGGCGGCTGCAACGGTTTGATCTATTTCGATAGGTGTTAAACCCAACATGTGGGCTTTGTCGCGGTTGATGTGAAGCTGTAAGTTGGTCTTTGAGACTTTAAGCGGATTGTCTATATAAATGGTACCGGGCGTTGTTTGCATAATGTCTTCGACATCTTTGGCGAGTCCCGATAGCGTTTCGAGGTTGTCGCCTTGAATGCGAATGTAAATAGGTGGGTCTGATGAGGGGCCTTGCTTGAATTCCCAAACGCGAATACGCCCCGTTGGAAAGGTGGCGAATTGTGTGCGCAAATCGTCGATGATTTGTGCAACTGTGCGGCCTTTCTTGGGATCTACAATGGTGAATATTTGGCCGACGTGCGGTTTGTTTTCGGTGAGGTTCATGTTGTAATAAACTTGAGGATTGCCGCGCCCGACGTTGGCCATAATATTTACGAACTCTTGTTGTGTGAGCAGGGCTTCTTCAATTTGCTTGACCACGGCATCTGTTGTTGGCAAATCTGTGCCGCGTGGCATGTCGATGTCGATCATGATGATTGGTTTTTCAGCCTTGGGGAAAAAGCTAACACCAACCAAAGGAAACAAGCTCAAGCTGGCAATAAAAATGATGCCGGTAAGCATGAGTGTGATGATGTAGTGGTTTAAACACCAATGGAGCACGGGTTGGTATTGGTGTGTGACAAAGTGCTCCATCAGGCGATGGGTTGCAGGTTCTTTATACGATTTGCTCATAAGCCGACTGGCGAGCAAGGGCGTGAGTGTGAGGGCAACAAAGAGGGATGCTGTTAGGGTATAGATCACGGTGATTGGGAGGCTGCGAATAAAATCACCCGTTGATCCACCAAGAAAAATAATGGGCACAAAAGCCAGCACAGTGGTCAGTGTTGAGCTGGCAATGGGCAATGCAATGAGGTTGACACCTTTTATGGCGGCATCTCGCCCCGTGTTGCCTTCGCGTTGGTAGCGTACCACAGACTCGACCACAACAATGGCGTTGTCAACCAAGAGCCCGAGTGCAATGATGAAACCGATGATTGTGATTTGATGTATGCCGAACCCGGTGAGGTAAACACATGCCAGTCCAATGATAAAAGACGCAGGAATGGCAATCATAACAATAAAAGAAGCCCGTGCCCCTACGACTAAAAAAATAACAATGCCGACCAACAAAATACCTTGCCCTAAGCTTCCTGAAAATGTTTGGATGCGCGATGCAACACTTTGGGCTTGGTCGAAACCAATGCTTAATTGCATGCCTGGCGGCATTTCTTTTTGAAGTATTTCGGCGCGGTCTCGAATGGTTTGTACAATAAGAAAGATGTCGGAACCTTTCTTTTGTTTAACCGCTATAAACAAGCACCGTTTGCCATTGAAGCGCGTTTTGTAAAGGTGCTCGCGATACCCAAACTTGACCGTTGCGATATCTGATAAGTAAAGTACGGTGCCTTGTTGTGTTCGTAAAACGGTGCGGCGTATGTCATTGAGATTGATATAGGAACCCGATGTTTTGATTGTAAATCGTTTTGAACCAACTGATATGGATCCACCGGGTATGGCTGTGTTGTGTGTTTTGATGGCCTGGATGATGTGTGGGATGCCCAAACCATAATGCCCCAAACGTTCGAGATCCAAGTTGATTTCTACAATTTCATCGGGGTCCCCCAAAATGCCAATTTGTTTGACATTGGGCACACGTTCAAGATTGCGTTTGATATGTAGGGCTTCGTCGTAGAGTTCGTGGTAGGTTGCATTATCGTCGGTGAGGGCCATTTGCATAATGCGTGTGTTGCTTGTTGACCATTGTATGATATCGAGTGCGGCTATGTTGGGTGGCAATCTGTCGCGGACTTTGTTGACCTGCTCTCTGACTTCGCGGTATTTGTCGTCTGCATCGGCATAGGTTTCAAACTCAACTGAGATCTTGGTGGTGCCGTCTTCGATGCGTGCAGATATGTGTTTGATGTCTTCAATTTCATTGACAGCTTCTTCGAGTGGTTCGACCACTTGGCGTTCCAAATCGACAGGAGAGGTGCCTGGGTAATAGACAATGATTGAAGATCCGGCTGGGTCTAATGGCGGGTCTTCGGAATAGGGCATGGTGGATATGGCACCCAGACCCAGAATTAGGAAGGCCGCATACTGGATGATGGTTAAGCGGTAATTGTCTATGGCGACGCGTGTGAGTTTCATAGGAGAAGGTGAAGCGTGAGATGTGAGACGCAAAGTCAAAAACGATAATCGGTAAGATTTTAAGCTTTTACTTCTTACGTCTCACGGATTTTATTGTATGATGGTTACTTGGCTTTGGTCACGTAGATAAGAAGCACCGTCGGTAACAACGTGTTCACCGAGTGAAATGCCTTTTTTGACGAGGATGGCATTGCCCAATAATTTGTCGAGTATGACGGCTCTGCGATAGACCACGTTGTCTTTATGGATATAAACAAATCCGCGGTCGCTGTCTGCATCGATGAGTGCTTCTACGGGAATGACCAATCGGGGTTGGCTGTGTTGTGTGTGAATACGGGCTTGACCAATCATGCCAGGCAGGAGAGGGTGTTGTGTGTCGAGGGCGAGTTCAATTTCGAACAACCCTGTTTGAGGATTTGCGGTGGCGGCAATTTCTTCAACAACAGCAGATATGTGCAGGCCTGTATGGGCGTCGAATGTAACCGTTGCTGTATCGCCTAATGTGATAAATAAAATATTGCGATCGGTAATGCCTGTGCGAAGTGATGTTGTGGCTGTGTTGGAAGCAAATGCAAAAAGTGGCGTGCCTGCACCGATGATTTCATTTGCTTCACCATATTTTTTTAGGATGCGCCCGTTTGTGGGGGCAATAATAGCTGTGTGGGTGAGGTTGTGGGTTACAATGTCACGTGTTGCACGTGCTGTCTCAAGAGCCACTTTGGCACTTAAGAGTTGGTTGGTGGTCATGACATTGTCATTTTGAAGCTTTTGTGCTCTTTCGAAGTCTCGAGACGCTTTTTCATACGCGGTCATCGCTTGGGTGTGGTGAGCGCGTATTTCTGTTTGGTCTAAGACGGCCAGTGTATCTTGCGCTTTAACCGTGTCACCTTCTCTTACGGTGATGCTGTAGATCAAACCGCTCACCTTAAAGCTGAGTTGCATTTTTTGTCGGCTGATTGTTTTGCCACTGGTATAGATGGTGGTACGAATTTGTTGTTCTTTGACTGGCGTGGTGCGAACGGGAATGGCTGCTTTTTGCGGGGTTGGTTCGGGGGCTTTGTTTGTACAGCTTAGCAAAAATAAAAGCAGAAAAAAGTGATAGTATTTCATTGGGGTACTCATTGCAGGTTATATCAGGGAATTTGAGCCAAAATAGCACGCACATAGATAATGGTGAGCAACAGTGCGCCTACAGAAAAAATGGCATACCAAATGCCTGTGAGTTTGCGTATTGGCATGCTTGATATCATAGCCAAAGCCATGAGCGCATATAGGCAAAAGAGAATTTGTTTGAGCGTTTCGTCGGGTAAAAATAGGCGGAGAGAGAATATGGCAGGAATAAACAGTGCAGCATATGTAACAGGCAGACCTGTATAATAATTGTTTTGCTCATTGGAACTCAAACCGGCTTGGTTGAAATAGGCCAAGCGCAAAGCGTTCACGCCGATATAAGCGATAAGCAACGCGATGGATAATGTACCTTGGAGACCAAAACAATAAGCAAAAATCGCGGGTGCAAAACCAAAAGCACAGATATCTATGAGGCTGTCGAGTTCTGGACCTGCGGCAGATGCTTCTGGTGTTCGTTTGGCACGTTTGGCAAAAAAACCATCAAACAGGTCGATGAGACCCGCATACATCATAAACAGTGCAGCAAGGTAAAATTGCCCCTGTATGGCAAACATGACCACACCAAAACTGAAAAAAAGCCCTGACAATGTGAGGGCGTTTACGGGGTCAAGTTGGCGAAGAATTGGAGACATAGGCAATTAAAAATTAAAAAGGCAAAATTAAAAAAGTTAGATGCGTTGTGTGCCGATTTGGGTGCCGGTTTGAACTTGAACTTCGATATTGGATTGTGTGTTGTTGATGAGGTCTTGGTCAAAGATAATTTTGTCGGGTTCAAATAACAAAACCAATGTGGACCCACCAAATTGAAAATATCCTTTTTCTTGTCCTCGTCGTACAGCACCTGATGTATGTGTTTGAATGATGCGCCCTACAGCAAACCCTGATACTTCTATGTATGCAAACCGTCCAAATTTTTCGGTTTCGACGTAGGTCACAACCCGTTTGTTGTGGGCAAAGAGATCGGGTTTAATGGACAATGCAAGTTGGTTGACAAGATAATATCGTCCGTCTATGTCTTTGGGGGAACCTGCTTGGCCTTCTATGGGAAAATGAAAACGATGATAGTCATAAGGTGCCAAACGAACAATGCAGGCAGAACCGCCGTGAAAAGGGCGTGTCTCTGATTCGGAAGCCAAGAGGGCTGCGATATCTACATGAGACCCTTTGATGGGCAAGCGGGTTCGTTCGTTGAGTTGCGGATAGACAAGTACTTTGCCATCGGCAGGTGAGCAAAAAACGGATTCATCTTGAACAAACGGGCGTGCCCCAGGTTTGAGCTTGCGTGAAAAGAATGCATTGAGGTTGGGGTATTTATCAATAGATTTTTCAACTTCAGTTAGGTCTATTCTAAAATTTTGGGCAAACTTTTGTATGTTTTTTTTTGAAGCAGCACGATCTACCAATTTGCCATAAAGTTTGCAATACCAACTTCTATTAAACAATGTATTTAGAATGTGTTGTAATGATTTTGAACGTACTATCCCATGTTGGATTTTGGGATAGGAGATTCTCTCTTCGATCATTTTTCCGGTGCTGCGGTCGAGATAGTGGGGCACAAGGTCAGATGACACAGTTTATACTTTCAGAGAGAATCTAACAAAGGCATAAAAGATAGGGGCAATAAATAAGAGGCCATCGAATCGGTCTAAAATGCCCCCCATGCCGGGAAGGGTTTTGCTGAAATCTTTGATGTTGGCCTCGCGTTTGAGAGAAGAAGCCACCAGATCACCTAGAAGCGCAAGGATGCCAATGAGTGTTGATCCTGCAAGCACCTGCCATAATTCCCAGGATGGGATTAAAAAGCGTACAGCGTATCCGACAATCAGGCAAATAGCAATTGCACCAATTGCACCTTCATAGGTTTTTTTGGGGCTAATGTGTGGGCACATCAGGTGCTTGCCCAAGAGCCGCCCAAAGCCGACAGCAAAACCGTCGTGGCAGTTGATAAGAATAATTAAGAATGCAAACGCGCCGTAATCTAATTGCACAAGCAACAACAAATGTGTCAGAGGTACGCCAATGAGTACGGTGCCCAAACCTACTGTGAGCATGGCATGCATGGGGACTGGGCGGCGCGTGATGATCATGGGAATGGTGATGGCCGACCAGGCCGCAAGACCGATGCCTAAAAAGACATCAGATGACGAACTGGTGAGGCCACCTAAAATACTGAGTGTACCCAAAATAGGATAAAGACGAAATAAAGTGACAGAACCGTATTTGGTTTCGATACAACGTATGAGCTCTTGCCACCCTAAAAAAGCAATGACAATGGCGGGCAACAACAAACCCCAAGCCCCAAATGCACCACAGATGATGAGTATATACCCAATACCAATCATGACATAGAGGCGCAACCAGTCGTTCTTATATGTTGCCGTATCTGTTCGTCTTATGAGACCCATAAGAATAATAAACAGGGTACCTGCACCTACGACCCATAACGACTTGTATAACAAGGGAAATAAATAGGGATGGATTAACTCGTTGTTCATCCTTGTAAAACCTTTTTTTCGACAGGTTGTTCTTTGGTTGTGCCTGGTGTGTGTGCCATTTTGTAGAGAAATTTGAAATGGGCTTTGATGGCTGCTCTTACCGTTGGATACGCATGATATGTAATACCATTTTTTTCACATAATTGACGAACGATCTTACTCAGCGCCGGATAATGAATGTGGCATATGTGTGGAAAGAGATGGTGCTCAATTTGAAAATTGAGCCCACCAAAACACCACGCTGCCAATTTGTTATTGTTGGCAAAATTGGCTGTGGTTTCAACTTGGTGAATGGCCCAAGCATTTTTCATATGACCCGTTTGCACATTGGGTTGTGGGAATGTAGGACCTTCGGTTGTGTGTGCAAGCTGAAAAATGACAGATAGTGTTATGCCAAGGATCATATGGATGAGAACAAAACCCAAAGCGATTTTCCATATGGGATGAAAAAAAGCTGGAATCATAAATGTATATGTATATGCAACCGTTTTGCCAGAAAAAAACAGTATGGTTTCAGACCATTTGGGTTTGCGCAGCTTAATGGGGCCGACCTTGCCTGCAAAAAATGCGACAAAGTCTCGGTATAAAAGCCAGAAGATGGTGTGAAGACCGTATAAGGGCAGGGCGTAAAGGTGTTGGTATCGATGGAATGGACGCCACTCTTGATCGGGGCTTAAGCACAATAGGCCAGAAGATTGTAAATCGCGGTCGTATTGATCGATGTTGGTATATGTGTGGTGTAGAAAATTGTGTTTTTGTCGCCAAAGGTAATTGCTGCCACCCATCAGGTCGAGTGTAAACCCCATCAACCAATTGAGTTTTGGGTTTTGGGCATAGGCTCCGTGTGCGCCATCGTGCATGATGTTGAAGCCCATTAAACAGATGGCAAAGGCAATGCCAAGACCACATAAGGCAACTGCCCAATAGGAATTGGCATAAAAGACCAGGCCGATGTAAAAAGCAACCAGAGCACAGAGAATCACACCCGTTTTGAAAAACATTTTCCAAGTACCGGTTTTGGGCAGTTGGGTGTTTTCAAAATAGAGATCAACTTGTGCGTTCAGATCGGTTTGGAAATGGGAACGATTGGGAAATTTGACACGATTCATAGCGCACTAATCATAATGGGAATATGAGTAAAAGTCAATGTTTTTTATGGAATTAGATCTTTAGTTGTTTGAGTGTTGTGGCTCGGTGGTGCCCCTGAATGTGCAATGTCTTTTCCTGTTAATTGACCGTCTATTAAAATATTCACGATCCATCTTGGTTTGTGGTAATGGTGTCGGTGTTGGGCGTGTTGGTGATGTGGGGTAAAATGTGGTTGATCGTTTGGGTGATGGTTCTTTGCGTGTTGAGATTTTTCGCTTGTTATTTTTGTAATACAAAACGCACATAACGCCAGGTGCCGTTTTTAAAATAGGTGTGTGGGCGTGTGCCTTGAATGCCGGCTAATTGTTCTATTGATTCGATGAGTTTGGGGTCGGCTATATTTTGTATGAGTGTCTTTTTGTGATCGTTGTCTAATTCGAGTGCTTGAATAACTGGGTGGGTGATGTCTTCTTCTTGGCGTATTGAAAACCCAGATTGTAGAAGGAGCTTGCGCATGGGATTGATGTTGTGCGAGGGTCTAAAATCGGCAAATAAAAAATGACCTTTTGGTTTTAAGACACGATAGGCTTCTTGAAAGAACGTTTCGAGGGATCCGTAGCAATGAGAAGATTCGATGTTGATGACGGTGTCGAAATGATTGTCATTGAATGGAAGTGCTTCGGCATCTCCGGTTTCAAAAGAGAGGTTTTGGATGGGATGTTGTGTGCGACAAAATGCAACGGCCTCTGAAGAGATGTCGATGCCGGTCAGTTGTGCAGGTTTTAGGTAGCGGGTGACATAAGATGCACCGCCTCCTCGCCCACTGCCTACTTCGAGTACGTTTTTATGCGTGAGATCTATTGCACTGACTACGTAATGATAGAGGCCGATAAAATAGCGGTTGGCTTCGTCTTGCTTTTCAAGCACAAGAGGTGATTCTTTGGCAGACGGGGCATAACCATAGTTCATGAAGGTCCAGAAGGTGGCTGGATACTTTCTGGCCAAGTGTTGGTAGCTTTGTCGCCAGAAGAAACGGCGAAAGCGTGGCGAAAGGCTTGTGATTTTGAGTGCGATGAGATAAAAAAGGAGCATAGGTTTTTGGTGATCTATCCTGTGTTTTGAAGGCCTTCGGCTATACCGTTTACTGTGGCTAAGAGGGCATCGAAAATTTCTTCATTTTGACGATCGGTTTCTCGCCAGCGACGCAGCAAATCGACCTGCAAAAGGCTCATTGGATCGACATAGGGATTTCTTAAGCGAATCGCTCTTTGCAAGGTGGGGTCATCGTCGAGCAGTTGGGTATTATCTTTAAGGGTTAAGATGTGTTCAACAGTGCGTTGGTATTCCTCTTGGATGTTTTGAAAAATTTCTTCACCTGTGTCACCGGCCAATTGGGCATAATGTGCGCCAATTTCCATGTCTGCTTTGGCCAAGACCATTTCAATGTCTTCGAGGAAAGATCTTAAAAATAAATTTTGAGCGATTACACTGGCGGCCGAGACGGCTTCGGTGTTGGGCGAAGGTGCTTGTGTGTGTGCTGTGGCCTGTAAAACGGCGCCCACCATTTGTTCGAGCTCGCGTTCTGCCGTACCACGCAGGCCATATTTGGCATTGATGATTTCACCTTGTTCGGTAACGCGCAGTTTTCCTTGAACCGTGCCTTGTGGCGCAGATAAGATGGCGCGTTCGAGCTTACCACCCCCACGGCTGACGGTGCCACCGCGCCCGTGAAAGATGGTGAGTTCTACATTGTGTTTGTTCATTATCTCAACCAGTGCGGCCTCGGTTTTGTGCAAGGCCCAACGCGCAGCCAATATGCCGCCATCTTTGTTGCTGTCGGAGTATCCGATCATGACTATTTGGCGATTGCCTCGGTTTTGAATGTGTTTTTTGTAGAGCGAATTTTGGAGCAACTGATCCATGATTTGAGGGGCGCGGTTGAGGTCTTCAACGGTTTCAAAAAGCGGGGCAATGTCTAAGGAAATGGCGCCATCATTTTGATGAAGACCGCCCCATTTGGCGAGCAAGAGCACTGTGTAAATATCATCAATGTTTTGTGTCATGCTCATGATAAATGGGCCGGTGGCCTTGGGGCCAAATTGGGCGCGACACGTTTGAATGGTGCGAAAGATCTCTAAAGTTTGTGCAACCTCAGAATCATCTGTTTGTTGAGGCCGTGTATCTGATTGGAATGCTTCGATGAGTATTTGTGTGCGCTCTTCGGCAGGTGTTGTGCCCCAATTGTTGTTGCCCAATAATTTGGCCATTACGGTGCGGTGTACGAGGGCATCTTGACGAATGTCTAAGGTGGCCAAGTGAAAACCAAATGCTTCAGCTCTTCTGAGCAATCGCTTAATTCCAAAAAGACCTGCTGATGTGCCTTTGTTGTCCCGCAAGCTTTGTGTGATGTTTCTAAGATCGTCTACAAATTCGTTGGGGTGTGCGTATTGCGTGGTTTCATCGTTCTCTGTGGCTTGTAATCGTGCTTGCATGAGATGTAATAACACACGATAGGGCATGTTTTGGTGCCGTGCGGGTATTTTTTTAAAGGCTGTCGGAAAGCTCTTTTGATACGCTTGAATGGTGTCGTGAATGATTGGATTGACCGTGACGCGCGACAAAGATTGGCTCAATTGACGGTACAAGGTGGCCATTTCGTCTTTGTATTTTTTGAAGATGATTGTGCGGTGTTGCGATAGGGTGTGTTGAATGGTTTTGTGTGTGACATTGGGGTTGCCATCCATATCACCACCAACCCATGATGCAAAAGATATGATGGCAGGCAAATTCCATTCGATATCTGGCGTGCCGTAGACTTGGTTGAGGGCGTCTTCGAGGGCTTCATAGAAAGCCGGGAGGATGGGATAGAGGATGTCTGTGATATAAAAAAGAACATGCTCTAATTCGTCGTTGACGGTGCGTTTGGCGTCGGGGTGTTCTTCGGTTTGCCAGAGGGATGTGATTTCAAGGCGCATGCGTTCAACAAGTGCGTGATCTTCACGGGGGATGTGATATGGGTCTAAACGCTCTCCGAGCCTTTGTGCGATGCGCAGGTGTTTTTCGAGGATGGTTCTGCGCGTGGCTTCTGTTGGATGTGCTGTGAAAACGGGTTCGATTTGGATGCCTGACAACAAGCTTTGCATGTTTTCCATGCTCAGACCTGCACGAATCAGCTTGCGGACAGCGTCTTCGATGCCACCAGGTTGTGGCCCAGAGCCCGAGCGCAAATAATCGCGGTTTCGACGAATGCGGTGAATTTTTTCGGCGAGATTAACCACCTGGAAGTATGTGGAAAATGCACGTACGAGTTCTCCGGCTTGGGTGGTGTCTAAGGCACTGACCAGGTGGAACAATTGTGTGTCGGCATCGGGGTCTGATTCTCGGCGGTGAATGGCGGCCACACGAGCAGATTCGACTTGATAGAACAGGCTTTCTCCGCCTTGTTCTTCTATGACTTCGCCCACGAGAGATCCTAAAAGGCGAACGTCGTTGCGCAGACCTGCATCTTTGAGCGAAAAGTAAACTTCACGTTTGTTATTCATAGGACTTAAGGCTGTTCATTTTTAAATGTGGTGATCCAGTGGTTGTCTGGGTCGGCTGTAAAAGTTAATGGCTCTTGTGTGGTTGGATGAGTAAAAGTAAGGGATTGGGCGTGAAGTGCAAGAGATCGATTGGGGTAGGGTATTCGTGAGCCATATTTGTAGTCGCCAATGAGTGGATGACCGATGTGTGAAAATTGGATACGAATTTGATGGTGGCGACCGGTATTGAGTTGAATTTCGAGCCAAGAGATGTCATTTTTGTAGTCTAAAAGTTGATAAGACAGATTGGCATGTTGACCTTGCGGTGGGTCTACAATGCGACTTTTGCTTTGGCGTTTGGCAATGTGATGTTCTAACTGCCCAGATTGAGGCAACTTCCCTTCGGCTAAGGCCCAATATTGTTTTTTGATGGTGCGGTTGCGAATTTGTTCTGACAATCGAGCGGCGGCTTTGGAGGTGCGAGCAAAGACCATGACACCAGAGACGGGCCTGTCGAGACGTTGCACAAGCCCTAAGAACACGTTGCCGGGTTTGTTGTATTTGTCTTTGAGATAGGTTTTGCCCAAATCAAGTAGATTGGGGTCACCTGTATGGTCGCCTTGGCTTAGGGTGCCCGCGGGTTTTCGAACTATGAGCAGATGGTTGTCTTCGTAGAGCACATGAAGTGACATAAACGTGCGACTTTTTATTAATATGATGGTTGTTTATTGGCGCAAAGATACAAAATTAAGATGTGAAAGTGAAAATCTAAACATATCGGGAGATTTCTGCAAATTACAGTTATACTTATGAGTTGACTCTTAAAGTAAAATGATGATACATGTAGGGAGAAAGTAAAAAGATAAAAGGAAGAAGGCAATGGTGTAGGTGTTCGCAAAAGATAAAGGGGATTTGGTATGAAGCGGTTAGGAGGGTTGTTGATCTGTGTGGGTATACTGAGTATGTGGGTTTGTGAGGCTCGTGCGGATGAGGCTTTAAAAGAAGATGCTCGAAAAACGATGGTGAAAGCGACGCAGTTCTTTAGGTCTCAAGTGGCAACAGAAGGTGGGTATTTGTGGGTGTATAAACCTGACTTTTCTGTTCGAGAA
>JABIFK010000595.1 GCA_018650745.1 Candidatus Latescibacterota bacterium
CATACCGAGTCAATGCAACAGAGCCTGCCGGTACTGTCAGAGACACCTGACCCAGCACATCTCCATAGTGCGCAATGGCCTCTCGATCTACAGCCCGGCAATGCGATCCCGGCAAGATCATCGTTGGACCGTCTTCAATCTCCACTGCATGGGGAAAGTAATAACATTGGAGCGTTGTCACATCATACCCACTTCCCGAAAGCCCATCGGAATGCCAAGTTTGCCCAAAGTGAGGCGCTTCGTAAAAATGATGATGCCCTCCGTTGGGCAATCGGAAATTCTCGCCCAACACGGACCGTGCAACCCCGGCCAATTCGGGGTGCAAAAGAACTTCATTTATAAATGCATCAGAAGAGATAAACGCATTGGCGTTCCCTTTGGGGAGGGTATCACACTGGTGGTTGAAACCCTCCCCAATAATACCTTCTAATAAAACATAACCCTGGGCAATAAAATCCATGACATCGTTATCCGTCATTGTCGGTTTCACATCGGTCATTCCACACTCCTTTAAATCCATTTTTCCAAAACAAACTCAAACCCCAAATAATCATTATCTACGCCTTCATACTTATAGAGCTTCGAAATAGGAAACTGCACCACACGCCATCCATCTGCCATTGCCTCCATCACTGAAGCATAGGGCAGTTCTTGAGAAGGCAATGTCGGTTCCTGAGGTTTTGTTGGATCGCAGTGGGACCAACTGGCAATGGGTGAACGAACATTGGTTGACTTTGAATACAAATACAACACGTGTTGCCGAGGTTCTTGCAAACAATTCCTTAACATATCCAGATCTTCAGACGTAACAGGCTCCTTCTGAAGCTTTTTTTTCTGGGTATCTATCCACCGTTCAACAGCTTCTTTCATCTCACCTCCCAATTAAATCAAACCTGTACATAGACACAGGTTTCATCTGCTTATAGCCGCACCCAATATGTTGGCGTGTGGTTGCAACGTTGAATTGTCGCTATGTTTTACCTTTCAGATCAAGCTCCTCTAGGGGAAACAGATCGGAAAGATGATCAGAAAACGATATATTGTGTATCGAAAACTTCAGAAAGTAATCGCCCAGTGATGGTTTCTATCGCCGACTCAATCCGATTCACATCAAAACATCGTATCACAAGAACCTGTCTAATTCTCATGGTTGGTTTAAATTCAAAAATATAGTTTAGAAACCACAAAAGTTCATCAAATAATCAAAGTGCTCAATTATTTACGAAAAGAACCCATAAACGAAGGTGAAGAATGGCCACATCCGATATTTACGGACTTGATTTTGGAACATCCAACTCTGCTATATCCGTCTTAACGGACGGACACGCCCGCATGCTCCCCATTGCACAAGATGCAGCAGAAATAATTCCAACACTATTATTCTTTCCAGACTACGCAAGCGAAGTCTGTATCGGAGAGCGAGCAATTCATGAATACGTCGAAAGCGGGATGAAGGGAAGATTAATGCAGTCCATAAAGTCATTTCTGCCGGAAGTAGGATATCACGGAACCCCCGTCGGAGGAAAATATGGATTCATGACAATCGAGCACTTCGTTGCGCTTATTATTGAAGATATCAAGAAGCGTGCAGATATGTTAACAGGCCAAGACATCAAGCGGGTTGTGCTGGGCCGCCCGGTTGTTTTCTCTGACAAGCCCGAGGAGGATGCTGTAGCGGAGAAGAGACTGATAAAGGCTGCTGAGCGGGCAGGGTTTGAGGAAGTTTATCTCCAGCAGGAACCCATTGCAGCAGCTTTTGAATATGAACAACAGCTAACAAAAGACGAAACGGCACTGATCGTTGATTTGGGCGGCGGTACATCTGACTTTACTGTTATCAAGCTCGGTCCAAACCGTTTTGCACAACATGACCGAGAGCATGATATTTTGGGTGTGCATGGCTTCCGTTTAGGGGGAAATGACTTTGATGCGGATATCATGTGGAACAACGGCGTCGCGTATTTCGGAAAAGGTGCGACCTATACAGAGATGCACCAGACCATGCCGATACCCAATGAGATTTTACTGACACTTTGTACGTGGCAAAAGATGTCTCTCCTTAAAGAACCCCGAACAAAAGAATTCCTAAGAAGGCTGATCAAAACGGGAAGTGATCCACAGCGTATGAAAAATTTAAATACTTTGGTGAATGAAAATCTCGGCTATTCTTTTTTCCAGTCCGTCGAAGCCGTCAAATGTGCACTTTCTGAATCTGATGAAGCAATGCTTTTGTTTGACCAATCAGGCATTCGGGTGAATGAAACGATTACCAAAGTAATGTTTGAAGAGGTGGTCAAAGAAAAAGTTATGAGACTTAATGAGGAAATTGATCATTTGCTTAAGCAGTGTGCATTGTCACCAAAGGACATTGATTCTGTTTTTACCACAGGTGGCACATCGAGTATTCCCTGTATACGTAACCTGATCGCACATAAGTTTGGCGCAGCTAAAATAAAGTCAGGCAACACCTTTCTCAGTGTGGCAACAGGATTGGCATTGAGCGGTAAACAGTTTATATAATCCCCTCACCTACAGTCTGATGTCACTGTTCTTGAAAAAAAATAAACCATCACTCAACCAAATCCATTCCAAACCCAGGCTTGTCTGGCAGCGTAAGCATCCCATTCTCCACCACATATGCCGAATCATCCACTCCATCGACATAACCCGGCACACCTTCAACAATCGGCACATTGCCATATGCACACCCAATCTGGGCGGCGTACCAAGATTTAAACGGCTCGCTCCAAGCATGAGGAGAGCCTTGCGCACCAATAGAAATCAACTTCCGCATCACGTGTCGCCAAGGCGTGAACCCCATCGCGCCAACATCGGGCAAAATCACATCGAGCAACTTCCGCTCACACAAATCGTAAAGTTCATCAATGTGATCGGCCTGCCACTTACCAAAGAAACCCAACGGGTCTTCCAACCGACCATTGCGATCCTCACCATCGGCAATCAAAGTTGTCGGGCTAACTGCTTGCAATTTGGCA
>JABIFK010000338.1 GCA_018650745.1 Candidatus Latescibacterota bacterium
CCCCTGAACAGAAAGACGAAAAAACACCAGCCAAAGAGCCTAAGAGTTCCCAAAACACAACACCGCATACGACACCTAACAAAACTCAGGCAACCGGTGTTAGTGAAAAGGTCGCAACAGCACCAAGTTTTGAACCATCCATTCACAAACCAGTTAAAAAATTACCCCAGCGAACCATTCGCCAAACAGCCCGCAGGGCCTCCCAGACCAACACCGGCCCCAAATATGCCCTGCATGTTTCTTCTCACTCAATTGTATCTTCTGCCAAGCGTGAAGCCAAGCGGCTCAAAGCCCAGGGATATACTGTAACAATTGTGGAGACGAACATTCCTCAAAAAGGTATTTTCCACCGCATACTCATTGGTGACTATGCTACAAAAGCAAATGCAAAAAAAGCCTTAGGCGATGTAAAAGCCTCACTCAACGTGGGCTTCGTGCAAATTAGACCGTTGCCGGCCAAACACCTAAACTTGGCACGTTCGAACAACTCCTCTGTGCCCCAAACCCGCTAATACAATACACGCCGCCGTGCGTGCCCATTACAAATTGCCACGCATCATAAATTGAATTCTTGCACAAAATCGCTTACATTTAAGCATTGAACACCTTTGCCCCCAAAATTTCATGTTCAGGCCCACCATGGCAACCCCATTCAGTCAAACCTCACACATCGCTTTAGGATTGTTCATCAGCCTTCTATTGATCTCGCTGATGATGGGTGTA
This sequence comes from Candidatus Latescibacterota bacterium, assembly GCA_018650745.1. Classification (GTDB taxonomy): domain Bacteria; phylum Latescibacterota; class UBA2968; order UBA2968; family UBA2968; genus JABIFK01. Next base: position 724 of record JABIFK010000338.1, read on the forward strand.
ATCATTAACAAAGTAGATTATCTGATCATATTTGGTATCATCGGTGGAATCTTTGTCTTTATTCTCAGCTTTGTCAATGTCCAATTCGCAGTCTACATCCTCATTTTTGCCACCCTCCTATCTCCCGAATTTGGTAGCCGCTCAACTTCCGGTAGCGGTGTGACCGTTCGTGTGGATGACTTTATCCTCATCTTGATCTGCTTTGCCCAACTCACCAAAAGTGCGCTCTACGAACGTGTTGGCCTGTTCTCTTGGACGCCTCTGAATCGCTATATCAATGCCTACATTCTCATCTGTCTGGTCTCGACAATTACGGGTGCGCTATTTGGCCGTGGGAGCCCTATATCCGGGTTCTTTTTTACGGCCAAATATTACCAATATTTTGTGATCTACTTCATGGTAATCAACAACCTCGACAGCAAGAAACAAGCGCGCGGGTATTTGGTTGCCATCCTTATTACTGCAACCATCGTTTCATTCGTTGCAATGTCTCAAATCCCGGGCGGTGGGCGTGTTTCTGCGCCATTCGAAGGCGAAAGTGGTGAACCCAACACGCTGGGTGGATATTTGGTCTTGATGACCTCTCTGGTCGGCGGTTTGCTTCTCACACCAAAAGCTGTCGAAAAATACACACTTCAGATGATGTTGTATGGCCTAATGGGTATCATGTTTATCATCATCTTATTCACACTTTCGCGCGCAACTTGGCTATCGGCCGTTCCTGTTGCCATTATGTTTTGGATCTTCAGTAGACAAAAAATCATGTTTACTGCAGTAGCCGTTGGTGGCATGGCGCTTGCGCCACTCTTGATGCCGGACACCGTTGTCGAGCGCCTGCTTTACACAACAGAGAAACAACAAAACAAGTGGGCACTTGCGCAACAGGAACAGATTGGCGGAATGACATTTGACACGTCATCTTCAGCTCGCATCAAGTCCTGGAAAAATGCGGTAGAAGCCATTCCCGCTCATCCCATTATTGGTTGGGGTGTAAATGGTTGGCGCTTTATTGATGCCCAGTATTTTAAGGTCATTGTGGAAACAGGTATTCTGGGTTTTACTGCCTTCATATTATTACTTTATAATATTCTGAAACAGAGTTGGCGCATGTACAGAACGGGCAAGGATCCCCTGTTTAAGGGCGTGGCATTGGGCATGTTTATCGGCACCATTGCCATGATATGTCATGCCACAGTGACAAATACATTTATTATTGTGCGTATCATGGAACCCTTTTGTTTGATATTAGCCATTGTGATCGGCATTCCCCAATTGGAAGAAGCAGAGAAATTGGAAGAAGAAAAGAAAGAACAAGAAGCAGAAGCCGAACCTACGAAAAATTGGCGTCAATTGGCAAAGGAAAGGGTTTAAGCTCCTTTATTACTTTGGGCCATCTTGCCCAACCAATAGGCCCAGATACCTATTCAAACAAGAGATATCACTAAACCTTCGCCCCCCGCTCAACGCACACAGATCCCTGTAAAAAAGCACGCCAAAAGGCCCGATGGTATAATCACCACCGGGCCTTTTGCATATCCCTTAAAATTGGACCACCTGTTAAACCCCATTTTCTTAAGACCAACCTGATCATGTGTGATCAGGCAATACACGGCAAGTGCCCTTTTCCACTTGGCGAATGCGTCGTTGCCCTCAACGCACCAGAGACCTGCCTAACATCACAAAAGCCCGACGGTAATTAAACCGTCGGGCTTTTGTGCTATCTCAAACAAACAAAAAGCCAGGTGGATAACCACCCGGCTTTTTGTATATAATTTCCGATGAAACACTATTTCGTAAAAGTCATTTTCTTCAACGCAACATTTGAACCTGCGGTCAGGTGATAAATATAAACGCCTGTGGCAACTTGGCGATTGAGTTCATCATCACCATTCCACTGAATCGTGTGAGCACCCGC
>JABIFK010000874.1 GCA_018650745.1 Candidatus Latescibacterota bacterium
AAAAAAGACTACAATCACCGGGCGTTTGTCTGTCTGTTGATGCTCATCAGGTTTAAAGATGTGAAGTTTAAGCGCAACAGGCGCATTTGTTTCGCCGGCCACAGTCTTGTAAATCACAATTTCATTCGGTACCATTTTCCCCTCCGCAAACGAAGAAACCACAAGTGTGAGTATCAAAACTGCGCGTATCATATCTTTCATCGTCTGTCAGTCTTATTTGCCTCTGTCGATGTTTACACCCAAACCCTCAACCTTGAACACATAGGTAATTTTTGAAAAATCCACTATCCCAAAGCCACATCAAGCACCATCATCACCGTAAAGCCGGCCATCGTCGCCATTGTCACCAAATCAATATTTGATTCATTTGCTTGTGACTCAGGAATGAGTTCCTCTACCACCACAAAAATCATAGCACCTGCAGCAAAACAGAGCATATAAGGGAGTATGTGCTGCATTTTGAGAACAAACAAAGCACCAACAATGCCAGCAACCGGCTCTACCATGCCCGATGCCTGCCCATAAAAAAAGCTTTTCCCTTTCGCCATGCCCTCTCTTCTCAAAGGCATAGATACAGCAGACCCTTCGGGGAAATTTTGAATGCCAATGCCAATGGCCAAAGCAACAGCACCCCCAATCGTTGCAGAAGGAAGATTGGCCGCAACAGCACCAAAAGCAACACCAACGGCGAGACCTTCTGGTATATTGTGCAGTGTTATGGCAAGCACAAGAAGCGTACTGCGTTGCCAAGATGTCTTCACGCCTTCGCTCTGATCCACACGAAGACCCGGATGAAGATGAGGCAACACTTTATCTGTCAGCCTCATAAAAATTCCACCCCCCAAAAAACCTATCGCAGCCGTTAGCCAAGGTATCTGTCCCAAATGTTCTGCCATTTCTATGCCTGGTGCAAGCAAAGACCAAAAACTCGCCGCGATCATCACACCCGCAGCAAAGCCTAACATTGAATCCATCACTTTTTGATTCACGGCCCGTGTAAAAAAAACAAGCCCCGCACCCGCAGCAGTCACCCCCCAAGTAAACAACGTCGCAATAAATGCTTGCATTACAGGATCAAATTTTTGAAAGAAGTCAATCACCCCATACCTCCGAACACAATTATACAATCACAAGAAACAGCAACATGTATGTTTCCTATCTCAATAGATAGGCAATAAAACAATCTAAAACCAATAAACAGGGTAATGTCGTTTATCATTCGTCGACAAATTATTCACCAACAATGCAACAAGCAGCATCACCAAAGCACCTACAAGAACCGGACTGAATACATAGGCATATCTAAGCGCGTGAACGTGATCACCACCAATAACAGCAATCAATGACGTTGCACCGCCAGGGGGATGCAACGTTCGCGAAAAATGCATCGCCACAATAGCCAACGAAACAGCCAACGATCCTGTCAATGCCGTGACGTCTCCGAACAACGCAAAAACAGTCACACCAATCACAGCAGAAACCACATGCCCGCCTACAAGATTTCGGGGTTGAAAAAACTCTGCCAGAGGCGCACCATAGACCAAAACAGCTGAAGCACCAAACGAACCAATCAAAAACAGATTGTCCATCGCTACAATCTCTAAGTATTGTCCAAATATTGAGACCAAATAAATACCCAGAAACGCACCTATCCATGACCAAACAATCTTACTAAATGGTTTTCGGGGTGGGCACTCACCCGTTGCCTTCATACGCAAAAAATAATGCTTCATACGCTTCAAATATCCTTATCTAACATTACCCTATTGAACAGACAATAACAAATCGCCCTCAATCGGGCAGAACTCAGAAGCCGCACGAACCAACGACGCAGCAGTCAAAGATGGCACACCATAGACAACAGCCTGTACCCGACTATCTTGTCTTACTTTATCCAACAACAAGTCAAAATCACCATCCCCCGAAGCCAGAACGACCGTATCTACAGCATCAGCATGTTCTAACACATCCAACGTAATCCCAACATCCCAATCCCCTTTAGCAGACCCATCACTGCGCTGAATAAACGGCTTCAGCTTCACCTCAAATCCAATATCCTTCAAAATCTGTTGAAACTGAACCTGCTTCTGGTCTCTGCGATCCACAGCATATGCATAAGCTGTAACAATCTCGCCCCGAGCCAAAAGCTTCGTCCAAAATGCTGTATAGTTAAAATGACAGCGATAAGCTTGCCTTACTGTGTAATAGATATTTTGCACATCGACAAAAACAGCAATTTTAGACAAACGTCAGACCTCTTATGTTTTATAAAAAACCGAAAAAGAAACCCACCCTACGTGACACAATGAGTCATGCATAATTCTCAACTCATATTTGATACCAACACCCGCCCAATCCGAACAACCTCTTGAGCAAGCAAATCAAAATCCTCTTGTTTGCTTCGATGATTCGCAATTGCAATGCGTAAACAATACCGACCATGCAAGGTTGTATAGGACGGCACTGCAACACCACCCTCATGCAGTTGCATCAATATTTCTTTATTCAAAACATTAAGCGATTTATCATCCAATCCATCAGCACGAAAGCGAAAACAAACAATATCCAAGCTAACAGGTGCCATCAATTCCATATCAGGTTCATGTGCAACCCACGCACCAAAGTAATGCGCCTGCTCAACATTGCGGTCCATCATACGTCCAAACCGATCCAAACCATGCTCTTTAATAGACATCCAAACCTTAAGCGCCTTAAAGTTACGCGACAATTGCAAACCATAATCAGAAAACCAAAGATTACCACCAGCCAAACCACGCAATTCGCGCTCCAGATATTCTG
>JABIFK010000914.1 GCA_018650745.1 Candidatus Latescibacterota bacterium
TGATTTTAGGATTGGGGGGGATGTTGCTGGTGGCTTTTGCGTTGAGTTTGTCACTGGGGTCCGTTCATATTCCCATTGGGGATATTGTTTCTGTGCTTTTCGGTGGCGATGGATCTCGTCGATCGTGGGAAATCATTGTTCACACGATTCGTTTGCCCAAAGCGATAACGGCCATCTTAGCTGGCGCAGCGCTGTCGGTGAGTGGGTTGCAGATGCAGACATTGTTTCGCAATCCGTTGGCCGATCCATTTGTGTTGGGTATTAATTCGGGTGCGAGCTTGGGAGTGGCGATTGTGGTGTTGGCATTTGGGTCTGCTGGCAGTGCGCTGTTGGCGGGTTTGGGTGTGTTGGGTGATTTGAGTTTGGCTTTTGCGGCAAGTTTGGGGTCTGCGGTTGTGTTGGGTTGTGTGTTGTTGGTTTCGCGCAAGGTGCAGAGTGTGATGACCCTGTTGATTTTGGGATTGATGTTTGGGTACGCGACGAGTGCTTTTGTGAGTGTGTTGCTTTTTTTTAGCATTCCCGAGCAAATACAGGCATTTATTATTTGGACGTTTGGTAGCTTTGGTGGGGTGACGTGGCGACAGATGATTGTGCTTGCACCGGCTATTGTGGTGGGGCTGATTGTGGCTTTTTCGATGATGAAGCCGTTGAATGCGTTGTTGTTGGGTGAGAATTATGCGCAGAGTATGGGTGTGCCTGTTCGGCGTGTGCGAATTTGGACACTTGCTGGCGCGTCGATTTTGGCGGGGGTGACTACAGCATTTTGTGGACCGATTGCCTTTTTGGGGCTTGCTGTGCCGCATTTATGTCGCAGTTTGTTGAACACGTCTGATCATCGGTTGCTGATGCCAGCAGTGACTTTGTTGGGTGCCACATTGGCTTTGTTGGCCGATGTGATTGCGCGAATGCCCGGCACGCAGGTGACGTTGCCGCTGAATGCAGTGACGTCTTTAATTGGTGCACCGGTGGTGATTTGGGTAATTTTACGGCGGCAGAATTTGAATGCGGCGTTTGCGGATTAGGTTTTAGATACCCCAGTGAATAATGGTTTCCTTCGTTTTGAATAAAAATATGTTTTCGAAAACATATTTTTATTCAAAACGAAATATGAAGATTGAAAAATCACTTCGATAATTGCACCGCGACGGAATAAACTCCATCGCTACGATTACAAAGTCCTACGGACTGGCAATCTAAAATCACATATCGGGGTTACCAACTTATTTAATCAATACTATTTAGGTTTGCTCCGCCAGTATTTCCAAACGGTCAACCATATCGGACAATACCGCAAAGGTTTTCTCAACGGGTTCCGGTGTCGCAACGTCAACACCGCCGAGTTTGAACAGGTCCATTGTGGGGTGTGAGGAACCTGCTTTGAGAAAGTTGAGATAGCTTTCACGGGGTTCATCATTGCCTGATAGGACGCCTTCTGCGAGGGCGTGGGCGGCGCTGATACCAATGGCGTATTGGAATGTGTAGAATGGAGCATAGAGGTGTGCAAACTGTGCCCAAGTGACTTGGGTGCGTTCGGGATCATCGATTAGGGTGTTACCATAGCCTTCAGCGAACAGGTCTTTTGTTAGGCCGTTGAGGACATCGGTGGTGAGTGGTTTGCCCTGTTCTGCGCGCAAGCAAACTTCCCATTCGAAGCGTGCCAGCGTGGGCATGATGAAGAAGTAGCGGTGGAAGTTGAACATGGCTTCGTCAATGAGTGCCATTTGGAAGATGGGATCATCGGCCTTCTGTTTGACCAGATAGGCTCTTACAAGGGCTTGGTTGAAGTTGGATGCGGTTTCTGCAACCGTAGAACTTGGGAATCCTTTGTAGATGTCGGGCTGGGTTTGATTGGCCAGATAGGCGTGCATAACATGGCCAAGTTCATGGGCGAGAACGCTCATGGCCAAGAGCGTGTCGTTATAAGCAGTAAATGCAAAAGAATGACCGTTTGCGGCACCCAGGGCAGCCGCGCCCTGTCGTTTGCCCTCATTAGGTGCATAATCAACCCAGCGGTCTTCGAGGCAGCCTTTGCGCAGCACTTGAACGTATTCATCGCCTAAGGGTGCCATTCCCTCGCAGATCCAGTCAATGGCTTGTTCGTAGGAAACCTCTGGGTCTGTTTTTACGATGGGTGCCCAAATGTCATAGGGGTGGAGTTGATCCACGCCGAGAACGCGACGCTTAATTTCCCAATACCGGTGCCAAGTGGGCAGATTGGTTTTAAAGGTGTTGATGAGGTTGTGGAAAACGTCAACTGGCGTGTTGCTGGGAAAGAGGCGTGATTCGAGAACGGAGTTGTATTTCCGCACACGAATGTTGAAGACTTGTTGTTTAACCGATGTGAGGTAATTGCTGGCCAGCGTATTTTGAACGCTCAGATATCCGTCGCTAAAACTTTCCCAAGCGGTGCGTCGTTGTTCTCTGTCTGAACTTTGAATACCTGTGGGCGGCACGGTGGTTTGGCCCACTGGGCATGGCTCACCGGTGCTGTTGGTGGCGTCGTCAAATTTGAGATCGGTATTGGTAAGTTCACTGGCGGTTTGAGAAATGCCACTAAACGGTTCGGATAGCAGGCCTAAGACTTCTTCAACTTCTGCTGAGCGAAGATGGGTTTTTTGCCTGAGCAAATCCTCAAAGTGATGTTTGTAAATGGCCA
>JABIFK010000320.1 GCA_018650745.1 Candidatus Latescibacterota bacterium
AGGTCAACTTATTGAGGCGGCAATAAACTATCAAAAGGCCATTGGTCACCAGCCCAACTTCCCAGATGCACTCAACAATTTGGGCAGTGCACTTGCCGAATTGGGGCAATATGACCAAGCACAGCCTCACTTTGAAAATGCGCTGCGTCTCAATCCCAATCATCAACTTGCCCGAGACAACCTCACCCAAATCCAAGAACAGAAAAAACGTATCGATGCAGGTGAAATGCGTGCACGCCACATTCTTGTGCGCACAGAACAAGAAGCCAAAGACGTCTTGACCAAGCTAAAAGATGGAGCACCTTTTGCCGCACTGGTCAAAATACACTCAATAGATCCACGCTATGACGGCGATGTAGGCGCATTTTTGCCCGGTACATTGATGCCCGAATTTGAAAAAGCGGTAAAACAAACTCAGCCTAGTAGAATTGACGGCCCATTTAAAACACCCGCAGGTTATCATATCATCCATCGGCTTTATTAATTATGTAAACCAGCTTCCAAAGGAAATGGATCATGATCACTCGAAGAACTTTTATTCAAAACAGCCTGCTCACCCTCGGCGCACTTGCCACAGGCCCTTCTTTATATGCACAAAGCAACCCAAAAGTCATGACCGTTACGGGGCTTATATCTTCTGAAAAAATAGGTTTCACACTGCCTCATGAACACGTCATGTCTATTTTCGGTGGCCCTATTGCACAACATGCCAAATACAACGAAGAAGAATTGTTTGGCATTGTTATTCCTTACCTCAAAAAGTTAAAAGGGATGGGTCTAACCACCCTCTGTGACTGCACGACCGCCTATTTCGGCAGACGCGCAGATCTACTCAAGACGATCTCTCTCGAAACGGGCGTGCAAATACTTACCAACACAGGGCATTACGGTGCAGCCAAAGATAAATATGTGCCCGAACATGCCAAGATCGAATCGGTTGATCAACTCACCAAACGCTGGATATCTGATTGGGAGAATGGCATTGATGGCACAGATATTCGCCCTGGTTTTATCAAAATTGGTGTAGACAATGGCACCTTGTCACCCATAGACCTCAAATTGGTCCGTGCCGCTGCTCAAACCCATTTGCACAGCGGTCTCACCATTGCAGCACATACCAGTGGCAGCACAGATGCCGCATTTGACCAGTTGCAAGCCCTTAAAGAAGAAGGTGTTCATGCTTCTGCTTGGGTTTGGGTGCATGCTCACAATGTCAAAGAGAATGACGCTTTACTCTATGCTGCCAAAGCAGGTGCCTGGATCGAATTTGACGGTATCAAAGAAAGCAGCCTGGATCGTCATATAGAATTGGTAAACCTGATGAAAAAACACGGACACTTAGATCAAGTGCTCCTTTCTCACGACGGCAATTCATTCCGTTATGGAGACCGCCCATTTAAACCGTATGCATCCATCTTTACCCATTTTGTGCCACGCCTTAAAGAGGCAGGGTATACGAATAAAGAGATTGTACAGCTCACCGTCATCAATCCCCGCAATGCATTTGCCATTCAGGTACGCAAAGCTTAACCAACACCTCAATGAAGCCCAAACTCTGATGCGCCCCAAACAAAACGGATGACACGCTTTCGCTGTCATCCGTTTTATTGTATGTTTCTACCTCAACAAAACCCGACTTTCTTTTTTCTACGACTCTGCAGATATGACCGAACAACAAAAACAGCACCTCAAAGACCTCGACCACAGCATCGTCTGGCACCCGTTTACCCAAATGCAAGACTATGTCAAAGAAAATCCCCTCATCATCACCAAAGGGGATGGTGTTTACCTCGAAGACATCGACGGCAACCGATACATTGATGGCTATGCGTCTGTTTGGTGTAACGTGCATGGTCACCAGGTGCCTCAAATTGACCAAGCCATTAAAGAGCAACTCGACCAAATCGCCCACAGCACATTTCTGGGTGCATCCAATATACCCGCCATTCAATTGGCCGAAAAACTCGTCACGTGCACACCCATCGGTTTAAACAAAGTCTTCTACTCCGACAACGGCGCAACAGCTGTTGAAATTGCACTTAAGATGGCCTTTCAATATTGGCAACAGTGCGACAAACCGCGGCCAGAAAAAAATACATTCTTGCATCTTACCGAAAGCTATCATGGTGACACGGTCGGGTCTATAAGCGTTGGGGGTATTGCACTCTTCCATCAAATCTACAGCCCATTGCTTTTCCCAACAACAGCAGTACCCGTTCCTCACCCATACCGCTGTGACCACTGCAATGGGTCGTGCAACAAAGCTTGCTTTGACACACTCGAAGACACACTTGTCAAACATGCAGATACACTTGCAGCCATGATCATAGAACCGCTCGTTCAAGGTGCAGGTGGCATGCTTATGCACCCACAAGGATATCTCAAACATGCTGCCGACTTGTGTAAAAAACACAACGTGCTCTTTATTGTTGACGAAGTCGCCACAGGATTTGGCCGTACAGGAAAAATGTTTGCCTGCGACAATGAAAATGTCACGCCAGACATTCTTTGTCTGGGCAAAGGCCTCACGGGTGGTTATTTGCCCGTAGCCGCAACGCTTACCACAAATGAAATCTATGATGCTTTTTTAGGCGAATACACCGACATGAAAACCTTTTTCCACGGACATACCTATACTGGCAATCCGCTCGGGTGCGCTGCTGCGCTTGCCACCCTTAATATTTTCGAGGAAGAACATACCCTTCAAAAACTCCAATCCAAAATCGCATGCGTAACCCAAAGATTGACACGTTTTCAAAATTTGAAACATGTCGGCAACATTCGCCAATGCGGTTTTATCATAGCCATCGAACTCGTGGCCAATCGCCAAGACAAAACGCCTTATCCTTTTGAAAACCGCATCGGTCATCAAGTTTGTAAACTTGCACAAAAAAACGGTCTGCTCCTTCGCCCATTGGCCAACACCTTGGTTTTGATGCCCCCCTTTTCCATTACAGAAAACGAAATTGAACACATGCTCAACATTCTCTACGACGCCATTCATACAGTTACAGAAAGCGCATCATAATGTGCGGGATTTTTATTACTGGCACCGACACCGAAATAGGCAAAACTGCAATCACGGCAGGTTTGGCATCTGTGTTGAAACAGCAAGATCATAATGTGGGTGTCATGAAACCCGTTGCCGCAGGCAGCCGTGCTGATGCCATTATCCTTCAAACATCAGCCGGTGTTTCCGATACCCTCGAAGAGATCAACCCGATATTCCTCAACAACCCACTATCGCCAAATGTAGCGGCACAAATAGAGTCAAAAACGCTGGACATCGACCACATCAGAACAACCTATAACCAACTAAAAAACCGCCACAATCTCATGCTTGTTGAAGGCGTAGGCGGATTATTGGTTCCCATTCTCGACCACTTTTCGGTTGCCGACCTTATCGCCCAACTCAATCTTCCCATACTGATTGTGGCCCGGGCCGCACTGGGCACCATCAACCACACCTTGCTCACTATTGAAGCCGCAAAAAGCCGCAATTTAGAAATTCTAGGTGTCATTTACAATACGCTTTCACCAACCCCAAACAACACAGCAGCGCAAACCAGCCCCGACATCATCACCCGTATTTCCAACGTCCCATCATTGGGCACAATACCATATGCTCCCGATGTGGACATCGACAAAAATCATTTGGGCAGCCTGCCACAGCTCATCAAAAAGCATATTCATCTTCAACCATTATTGTCCAAATAAAAGAGGGTCATCACGTGACAACCTATTATACCACATCATTTCGGGGCATCGGACAAATCACCACGCGCGAACTCCGCCAAAAATTTGGTAACCTACCCAAAAGAATCGTCACCCACAAAGTACGCGACTATGACATTGTACAATTTGACTCGCCCGATGGACCCACCCCTCTTTTACAAATGGGCACAACAGAAGATATCTTTTTACATTTGGCAACCATCCCCATTAAAGGGGATAAAAATGATCTCAAAGTTTTAGAAGAAACACTACAGCGCAGTACGATAGAGACGGCAATCAAAGCCCATCGAGAAACCCAAGGACCACCACGCGGTCGCTCAACCTATCGTGTCATAGTTCAGGCACAAATGCAAAGCTGGCAAAAATATCGCCGTTCACATATGCAACAAGCAGTTGAACAAAATGTGCGCGATTGTTTTCCTAAGTGGCGTTTGGTAGCTGATAATTCGAACTTAGAGTTTTGGTTGCAGCTGGTAGGCAATGAGGCTGTTTTGGGTTTGCGCCTCACTGATCATACCATGCGACACCGCACCTATAAAACGGCCAATCGTCCCGCATCCTTACGGCCCACCATTGCCCGAGCAGTTGTGCAATTGACCCGAATTCAAGATGACGACCTATTTTTGGACCCCTTTTGTGGTGCAGGAACACTGTTGGTGGAACGCGCACTTGCAGGACGCCACAAGATGTTACATGGCGGTGATACAGAGGAAGAAGCAGTTGCAGCAACGCTTGAAAACTTTGGCAAAAAGCATAAGCCTCACAACATACAACACTGGAACGCTCGAAAGTTACCCCTACCCGATCAATCGATCAACAAAGTGGCAACCAATCCACCATGGGGACGTCAAATTGGCTCAACCTCCGACATCAGAGCGCTCTATCAATCTGCTTTTTCAGAAATTGACAGAGTCTTACAAACTGGCGGCATCGTTTCGGTTCTGACCAGTGAATGGGATCTCCTGAAGCGTATTGTAAGCAAAACTAACCTCACATTGACCGACCATATCAAAGACATCAGCGTATTGGGTCGGCGCGCCGATATTTTTGTACTTCAAAAATTCGTATAAAAGGAGAACGCGATGTCTGCACCCATATCTGATCAAATCGGTTCCAAATTGCTCTTTGAAAACGATCAAGTACGCGTCTGGGATTTGACCCTTGCCCCAGGCGAAAGCACTGGCATGCATCGGCACGAAAATGATTACCTCTATGTGGTCATTGGTGATGGTAATTTGCAAGGGGTCTCTGCAGATGGCACCAAAGGAGAACCACGCCCCATGCAAGATGGTGAGGTGCGTTGGAACAATGTTGAAGGCGAGGCGATTCACGCGGCCATTAATGCAGGCGACACACCCTGGCGCAACATCATTGTTGAACTCAAAAAATAAGATCTGTTCAGAATTCAAAAAGCCCCGATGGAAAATACCACCGGGGCTTTTTGAATTCGCAATCAAACTTAGGGTTTGATGATTTATCTGCTCATATGACAAGGCATTATGTATCTTCATTCAAACCCAAATCCAACATCTTAGGTCCGTCAGAAATATAGTCGTCAGTCCTTAATTCATCTAAATCTTTCAATCGTTGTGTCACCTTCGCAATACGCTTGACTTCCTGCTCGATTAATTGCAAACGTGCCCGCACCTTATCACTTAATCCATCCTGTGACAACAACAACATTTGCGCTGCGCCCAAAATGGTGGTCAGCGGATTGTTCACCTCGTGATTCACTGTAATAGCTGTTTCTTTGACTGCCTGCAAACGCTCCGCCACAATTTCGACCTCGCGCAACTCCCCTTCCAAACGCACCCGCTCAGTCACATCTTCACAAACTTGAATCGCACCAATAACCTGCCCATCTTGGTCTTTTAAAGGCGTCACTTCTACCGATAAAATCATATCGCCTTCAGCCGTTTCGTAAACACATCGTGCTTCCTCATAGGATTTGCCTTGTTCCAACACGGTATCGGTTATTTGTGCCCATCGTTCGGGAGGGTCGTTGGGAATCAATTCGGCAATGGGCATACCAATAGCCTCTACCCAACTGAGCCACACATCCAACCGTTGCAAAAACAATTCTTGGGTTCGATTCATGTTTGTGATGCGCATGTCCCGATTCAACACAACAACACCCAATTGCACATTGTTCAAGATATCTTCCAAGAAACGCCGCGCGGTTTCACGTGTCTCTTCAAATTGCATTTGCTGGGTCATATCTTGAAACAAAATCAAAAAAGACCGATCTTCACCTCTAGATAACGCCCCCACAATCACTTCATAAGTTCGCCCACCACGTGCCCATCTAAAATGCGCGTCACTACCTGGTCGCCGTAAACGATCCAATGTATTACCCAACTCCGAGACCAAATCCCTGTCGGATTGTAAAGCATCTTGCAAAGCCACCAAATCTTCTGGCACGGGCTCTCTATGAGGCCTTAAACCAAAAACAGAAAACCCCTTACGACTGCACGCAAGGGGCGTCAATGAGGGGTCGATCATGACCATCGCACACGGCGCATATAAAATTGTATCGGCATTCAAATTCACAATCACCTCAAAATCAGGGCCCAGAGATTAGGGATTAGGTTTTCTGCTCCCGAATCTCTATTTCTAACTTATCGCATCATATCTCGCATTTCATCCGTCATTTCTTCCATGATCTCTTTCACATCATCCACATCCAATCCCATCACTTTCATAGCCTCTTCAGATAAAACCGGAATGCGCCGATCACCGCCAGAACCAAACCCTTCGGCACGCACCAAAATGTCGGCCAAATGTACCACGCCAGTTCTTAAAGCATGGGTGCGTGAAGGATGAAAGTCGTGGTGATACATAATCGGTTCTACCAATTGTCCTGGTAACTGCCACTGATCGAGCAACCATCCGCCTACCGTGGCATGAGTAATCTCCATCACCTCTTCTTCGGCCTTGTAGAACAACATATCTTTTTCTTTTACAAGTGTAATAACAGGATCAAACACTTCCTTCACATTAGACTCTAAAACCACTTTACCCAAATCGTGCAACAACCCCGTCACACTGATTTCTTCAGGGTCATCCAAATCTAAAAAACGAGCAATAATGGCACAGGTTCTTGCACAAGCCAATGAATGTTGCCAAAGCCCCGCCATCGAGTTTGACATCATATCTAACACAGAAGTAGACAACACCAATGTCTTCACCACATTAAAACCCAGCAAAACCATCGCATGTTGAATGGTTGAAATAGGTTGTGAAAAGCCGTAAAAGCCCGAGTTCACCAACTTCAATACTTTGGCCGAAAGCACTTGGTCTTTTTCAATTTCTCGCCCAACTTCCGCTGCTGTGGTGTCTGTATCATCCAACATTTTTGTAATGCGCGTGACAGAACCAGGCAAGGTAGGAAGCGATGTGACCTTTTCAACCAAGCGACGCATTTCACTGCGATCCATATGCCTCAACTCCCCTTGCGCTGTAACAGATGTTCACGCGCTGTCGTTTTAATGGCCATCATCAGTTTGTTATTGTCCAATCCTTCAAACCGAAAATCCAAATCTTCTAGTAACTCATCCAATGTTTTTGGAGGCGGCGCGTTCGGGTCATCTCCTTCAACCACAACTTCACGTATCCCCATACGACGCATTTTGGCGATCATAGGCACCGACAACTTGGCCCCTTTGGGCAAAATCACCATGCCCCGATCATTTTTAACCGGCTCGGCAACTTCGTCACCGGGTTTGGCATCTTCTAAAAAAACCTGTCTCATCCACAATCTCCTATCGACACCCTATCCACATCGAATCCCACGCGAATACAAATCAGAAACTGCTTTCACTCGCCCAAGAACGACTTTTTCCAAAACGAGGAAAAGTTGTCTTTGAGCCACGAAATAGGTGTCAACAACAACACATTAAATCCACCCAATGTCCACCGTGTGGGCACCTCTTTTTTTGTGATGCTTTCAAAAACTTGCTGACGCTCTTTATCCAATACGCCAACATCCTCTGCCAGAGCAATCATACGCCGTTCATAATCGAAAGAGGCCATAGCCTTGAGATGTGTCTGCAACTTTTCTGGTTCTTGAAGCTGTGTTTGAGCACACACCGTATAACGTTCTGTCGACAAAAAAGCCGATATCCAAAATGGGGGCATATCCGCTTTGTGTGCTTCGGCCACCGCGTCAACCTGCTCAACTTCATTTAACACGCCATATGTACGACACGTTAACGGCCGCGCAGGGTGAATAGAACATCCGCCCGTATCCGTTAAAAACGGACATTTCATAGGGCGCTCATCAGAAAGAGACAAGAACTCACGTTGGCGTTCAGAATCAAAATGTGTGCGCACATAGTCAACAACGTTTAAATACTCTACCGCATACAGCGGATACATGGTTGCATAGTCATCATCAAACTCTGTTTGGGTCAACTCACAACAACTACCGGGTCGGTCACAAGCACTGCACGACACACCCGGCACTTCATCATAAAGCGCGTTTAAACGTTCACGCACCGCGTCGGGCAACATAGGTTCCTGTTGCCCGACTGGGGGCGTGATTTGCATCAATGAATCGCTCACTTTTTGCGCCTTACCACTTTTTTGGCAGGGCGTTTGGGTGCCCCAATATTGTAAAAGGTATCGCGCCCAAGATAAACCGCCGTATCGCCCAACTCTTCTTCAATGCGCAACAATTGATTGTATTTGGCAA
>JABIFK010000364.1 GCA_018650745.1 Candidatus Latescibacterota bacterium
CCATACAAATCAGATGGGAAGCTTTTGGGCAAAGCGACTTTGGAGCGGCGGGCTGATCATTTTCTGGTTCGGGTGCCAACCAAGGATGGCGAGGTGCGCGTCAGGTTGCAATCGGAAAGTGAACAAGGCAATTTGAGAAATGGTAAAGCGGGTGAGGTAGAGGCTTGGATTTTCGATCAAGATGGCAAGTCTATAAGAACGTCGTTTATAAGTGGATATTAAAAAAAGAGGGTCGCATTTTTAAATGTGGCCCTCTTTTGATAAACAGATTCACTTAGAGAAACACTTTGATTCATATCAAGTGCTTTCCCAAATTTCTTGGCTGTTTCTTTTCATATTGGGCGTTTGCCATTTTCCATTTCTGAGGTGGTCTCACCGCCAATTGATTCTGGGTAAACAATCATTCTTTTCATATAAAAATATGTTTACGTAGACGTATTAAGTTTAAAGTCTGTTTTTGTAGGAGTTTGGGAATGTAGTTAAACCTTATACTTTGTCTTCTGTGAAAGCTAGGTTGTGTTATTTTGATTGATCGAATTTTGCCACCGTCTCCGCACCCAACCCACTGCGCACAAGGGCTTCCCAACTTTGCACGGGTGACGCATCGAGTATTTCTAAGAGATCATTTTGCAGGTTGTCAATTGGGGGATGCGTTGCGCCACTTTCTGAACCCAAGTTCGCGAGGCGACTGAGGGCGTCTTGAGCGAAACCGACACAGATCACATTCTTGTCGGTCCGAATGACTTCTCTTAGCACGCTTATCGTTGATTGTAGTTCTGATGCTATGATTCCCGCACCATGGGAACAGAGAATGACAATCGACCACAGCACATTTTCTCTAACCGCTGACCTAACCTTCTCAAAACGCGCCAATCCAAAATCGATTCCTCCGCCTTCACATACGTCGCAGTCATCAGTTGGACGCACAAATTTGATACTGCGCCCTTGTGCCTCGTTCATGCACAGCCTGTTTTCTTCGTAAGATAGGCTTTCCACGAGGGCGCTTAGGCATTTAGAAACGAGCGAGTTACCTACACGCGTGGCGACTGCGCGTCGACCTAAGCAACCCAAGGTGCCTGCCGCGACAGAGCGGACGTAGACCGACGGATCGTCTTGTAGGCGTGAGACTGTGGTTTTTAATACTTCCTCTGTGAGAGGGCTTGCGTCACCGAGACCGTAGACGCCTGCTTTTCGAACCCATTTGAGGGGTGACTTTGTCGCTTCGAGAAAGGTATCTGTTGCGTCTGGCCCCACGGCAATGAGACCATAAGTTGCTGCACGTCGCCCATTTTCTCGGTCGTAGTAAAGGGCTTTGCCCAGAAGTTTAACGGCCAGCTCTGAGTCACCGATTGACGCGAGTTTGTATGCGGCACCCATTCGATCGGGTTCGGCTTCGTCGTTTTTTTTGTGCAGTTGTTGGAATAGGTCTTTGGCTTCTTGTTCTCGTTCTGTAGCTGAAAGGGTCGCAGTTTCTGGCCGTGGCGGAGGAGCTTGGCCTGTTTGTATCCAGTAATTGTGATATCGCCAGACTGTGGTGACGTCGTCAGTGGCTTGGCTCAAGTCCACCTGCGTCATTGGATCAATGTGGTTCCAATTGGGTTCGGTTGGTGGTTCTTGGCTTACGGAGTCTGTGGTGCGGTATAGATAAAAGCGCCACATAAAGCGTGGATTGTCTGCCCAAGTTTGCCAATCGTCACGCCGGTGATTGCCACGGTGGAAAGTGTTGTGCGAATAGAACACGATGCTGCCTGCGCGAAGAGGACCCGCTTCGAGCTGGTGCACGAGAGGCCACGTCGTATCTGTGACTGCGTTTCGCATTCGGCTGTCATGTGCTGTGCGTCGGTTGACAATGTCTTCTTTGGTATACTTGGAATCTTTTCCGCTGATCGACTCACGTTCCATTCCACTGAGTTGATAGTTGAAATCGAGGTGATCTGCCCCAGCAAAGTTGTCGTGATTTTCTTCGTGATTGAAGGTCCAATAATGTGAGTAGGGCACCGTTGCTGTGGGGCCCATATCTTCACGGACGGTTTGTGGGTAGTAGAGCATTTCGATTTGCACGGCTTGGTGGTGCCGTTGTTTCCGTCCGTTGTATGGTCCGTTGTCATCTTTGTGCCAGTGCTGATCTCGTGCACCGCTTGTAAAAGATGCGTTGTGTGTAAAAGGCACGATTGCCCAATTTTTGCCAATGAGCTTGTTACAGGCTTCGATGACTCCGGGCGAGTTGATGACTTCAAGTACATCTGGGATAGCTTTTGGGGTGACGGGCAGTTTGGCGCCGTGGATTTTCTTTTCTAAGTTATAGACAGAGTCGTGAACTTCGGAGGGAATACCCAAGCTTTCGGGGGGCAATACGACGAGGCCCCTGCTCGCAAAATCTTGGACCAAGGTCTCAATGGTGCTGTAATTAAGTGTTTCGAGGTTGGAATCGGACTCTTCTAGATGGTTCAATCTGCTACCCTCTCCAATTAACTTTGTGCGGGTTCAATCTCTAAATTCTTTAATGTGAGTTCGCCAGCAAAGTGGCAGTTGGCTTCATGCCCCGGTTCAATTTCTCTGAGTCGGGGTTCTTCTGTTTTGCATTTGTCTTGTACGTGAGGACAGCGTACGTGAAATTTGCAACCTGGAGGGGCATCGGCAGGATCGGGCACATCGCCGTCGAGAGGTATGCGGTCAATTACGGCGTCGGGGTCGGGCACTGGAACGGCAGACATTAAAGCAGCAGTGTAAGGATGGAGGGGTTTTTCATAGAGGCGCTCGGCGGTGGTGATTTCGACAATTTGACCGAGATACATCACTGCAACACGATCAGAAATGTGTTCGATCACGCTCAAGTCATGAGCGACAAAAAGGTAAGTGAGATCAAACTCTTCTTGTAAGTCTTCCATCAAGTTGATGACCTGGGCTTGCACCGAAACATCGAGCGCAGAGACTGGTTCGTCGGCGATCACGAGTTTGGGGTTGAGGGCAAGTGCACGCGCAATGCCAATACGTTGGCGTTGACCACCAGAGAAGGCGTGCGGGTAACGGCGCAAGTGATCGGGGCGCAGCCCTACCCGAATGAGGAGTTGTTCAATTTTTCCGTCGAGTTCACTGCCTTTGGCAATCTGATTCACCACGAGGGGTTCGGCCACAATGTCAAAGACGGTCATGCGTGGGTTGAGCGATGAGAAGGGGTCCTGGAAGATGTATTGTAATTCACGTCTCAAATTGCGCATATCTTCTTTTTCGAGGCTGCGCAAGTCAATGGCTTGATCGTTGTGGTGAAAGATGATATTGCCATCGGTGGGTTCCACAAGGCGAATGATGGATCGGCCCGTGGTGGTTTTGCCACAGCCCGATTCACCCACGAGACCAAGCGTTTCGCCTTTTTGCAAGGTAAGGTCAACGCCATCTACAGCTTTGACGTGTCCTACCACTTTGCGCATAATTCCCTTTTTGATTGGGAAGTACGTCTTGAGGCCTGTGACTTCGAGGAGAGGCTGATTCTTCGTATTGGCATCTGACATTTTAAGAGTCCGTGTATGAGTGTGTTTGGGGATCTGGGTTTAGAACTTGGAGCCTAAGATTTTTTTTAGGTCCTAAGCCTCGTGCTCTGATCCCTTTATTTTACCTCTAACCAACAACTGACCTGGTGACCCGTTTCTACTTCGAGTAATTGGGGTTCTTCTTTGCATTTGTCTGTTGCGTGTGGGCAACGTGGTGCAAAGGTGCAACCTGAAGGTACTTCAAATGGATCGGGGATGGAACCTTCAATGGGGATGAGGCGTTGTTTTTGTCCAATTTTTGGCAAGGAATTGAGCAAGCCTTTGGTATAAGGGTGTCTGGGCTTTTTGAAGATGGTGCGCACGTCAGAATATTCGACAACTTTGCCCAAATACATCACAGCGACGTGATCGGCCATACTCGCAACCACACCGAGGTCGTGGGTGATGAGCATAATGGCCATGCCAATTTCGTCCTGAAGGTTTTGCATCAGGTCGAGTATTTGCGCTTGAACAGTGACGTCGAGCGCTGTGGTTGGTTCGTCGGCAATGAGCAGGTTTGGGCTACACGATAGGGCCATTGCGATCATTGCACGTTGGCGCATTCCACCTGAGAGTTCGTGAGGGTAAGCGTCCACTTGGCGGTCTGGGCGGGGAAGGCGAACTTTGTTCAATGCTTCAATAGAACGTTCTCGCGCTTCTTTTTTGTCTACGTTTTGGTGGAGCATAATGGCTTCGCCAATTTGATTGCCAATGGTATGAACCGGACTGAGTGACGTCATGGGTTCTTGGAATATCATAGCAATGTCATTGCCCCGGATGCTGCGCATCTGTGGGCCCTTAGCGTTGAGCTGTGTCAAGTCAATGGCATCGGCACTGGGGCTCTCGCGAAAGAGGATTTGTCCATCTTCAATTTTACCTGGTGGACTGGGTATGAGGCGCATCGTTGAAAAGGCCGTGATGCTTTTGCCGCAGCCACTTTCACCCACCACACCAAGTGTTTTGCCGGGGTCAATTGAGAGTGAGACACCATTGACCGCTCGAACCACGCCATCATCAGTATAGAAATACGTTTTGAGATTGCGGATGTCTAAGAGCGGTTGTGTTTTTGTATCGGTTTGAGCCATTGGAAATCCTTAAAGTCGGTCACTCGTCTCAAGTCGGCAGGTCATTGGTCACGCGCGTTGATTTTCGACTGTTGTTTGACCTGTAAACTTATTGATTTGTTGACTGTTTCTATCTGCTTGAATACGGATCAGCCGCGTCACGCAAGCCGTCGCCTAAGAAGTTGAACGCCAATACAGCGATAATGATGCATACACCCGGCATGAGCAGCCAAGGGTAAAGGCTGAGGGAGTGAATGTTCATTGCATCGGATAAGAGCAGCCCCCAAGATGTCATGGGTGGTTTGATGCCCAAACCAAGAAAGCTGAGTGTGCTTTCGCCCAATATAAAACCTGGAATCGCGAGTGTTGCAATGACGATAATATGACTAAACATAGAAGGCAACAGGTGGCGGAAGATGATGCGATGATCTTTTGCGCCGACAACACGCGCTGCAAGTATGAAGTCAGATTCTCGAATAGAGAGGGTTTTACCACGTATTTCGCGCGCTAAGCCTCCCCAACCCACCAGGGAGAGTACTGTGACTATGCCCATAAAGACGAAATGTGACGGCCATTCGGGAGGCAGTATTGCACTAAGCGCCATCAGAATGGGGATGGACGGAAAGGCGAAGATGAGTTCGATGATGCGTTGGATCACGTTGTCGACTTGGCCGCCGTAAAAACCTGATATGACACCCAAAACAGAACCCAGGGTCAGGCTGATGAATACAGCAAAGAGACCTATGGTGAGTGAGACACGGCCGCCTACAATGATACGAGAGAGCATGTCGCGACCAAAGCGATCTGTTCCCATCAGGAACATCGGATTATCTTTGCCAGTGCCAAAGAGATGCATGTCTGTGGTGAATAGTCCGTAGAATGTGTACTCGTGACCACGGGCAAAAGGGTAAATCGTGTAGCGTTTGCTCGAATCTTCGGTATAGGTTTTGATACCCGTTTGCCGGTCAAAATTACTCTTAATGCCATACACGAAAGGAAAGTGAATACCTTCGTCAGAAATGACATGAATGCGTTGTGCAGGCAAGTGCACAAATTTGTAAAATCGAGTTGACGGGTTGTGTGGGGCCAATATTTCGCCTAAGAAAACGCAGGCGTAGAGCAAGATAACAATATAGCCTCCAACAACACCGGCTTTGTGTTTTTTGAAGCGCCGCCAGATAAGTTTCCGCTGTGAATACGTGGCGGTAGCGGCTTTTTCAACGACGACCTCTGGTACATCTGGGCCGGGAGTTTGTGTAGGTGTTTCGGCGACACTACTCATATCGAATCCTCGGATCAAGCCAGGCCAACAAGATGTCGGCGAGGAGGTTGCCCATTAACAAAAAAGTGGCTGATAACAATAAGAACGCACCTGCTAAGAACATGTCTTGCGAGGTGAGTGCTGTTAAAAAGATGGGGCCGGCGGTTGGCAGACCCAGCACAATGCCGGTAACAACAGCGCCCGAAAGTAAACCGGGCAATTCAAGGCCTAAGCGACTGACCAAGGGGTTGATGGCAATACGCACACCGTATTTCACGATGACCTTGCTTTCTTTCAATCCTTTGGCAC
>JABIFK010000915.1 GCA_018650745.1 Candidatus Latescibacterota bacterium
CTGCCAAAGCCTCCTTTATACATTTTGCTGAATTCGCTCACCGAAGAACGTGACCGCCAAAATGTGATTTTGCCATTTTCCATAACCACTTTGCCACGGTCTGCTGAAATTTCGAGTCGATTTGTTCCGGGGTGTTCACCCGTTGTTGTGATGAATACACCCGTAGCACCATTTTCATACTCAACGTATGTGGTTACGTCGTCGTCTACTTCAATATTATGGTATTTGCCGTAGCTGATAAATGAGCGGACCCTTTGGGGCATGCCGCAGATCCATTGCCACAGATCTAAATTGTGTGGGCATTGGTTCATCAGCACACCGCCGCCTTCACCTTTCCAAGTCGCACGCCACCCGCCTCGGTCGTAATAACTTTGCGATCGGAACCAAGATGTGATGATGTAATTGGTTCTCTGGATTTCACCAAGCTCACCCGATTCTACGAGCTCTTTCAACTTGATGTGGGGGGCTCGGGTGCGCTGGTTAAACATGAGACTGAATACTTTGCCACTTTTTTTGGCAGCCTCGTTCATGTCGTAGACTTGTTTTGTGTATACACCTGCGGGTTTTTCAATGAGCACGTGAAGGCCTTGTTCAAAACCTTTGATCGCAAATGTGGGATGATCGTAGTGTGGGGTGGCTACTATGATGGCATCTACAGCACCCGATTGAATCAAGTCATCGCCATTGTCAAAGGTGCGCACATTCTCGCCCATATTTTCTCTTGCCCACTGGATGCGATCTGGGTTGGTATCACATACTGCTGTTATTTCACCGTGAGGAATATCGTCTGCTAAAAAATATTTGGCATGTGCCGTACCCCGTCCGCCAATCCCAATCACGCCAATTCTAACTTTTTCCATATGAAAAACTTCCTTTCAATTTTGTGAAGTGCTTTGTATCTGCACAAACAACAATCGGCAACTCAATCTAAGATATCCATCAGTATTTGTGGGAAATTTGTGTAGATGGCATCTACGCCTTGGGTGATTAATTGGTGCATCATTTCCGCATCATCGACCGTCCACGCCCAAAGGTGTGTTGCCCTAAGGTGGGCCAAGCGAATCAAACTTTCGGTTACGTAGTTGAAGTTGATGTTCAATGGGCTCAAATGATTGCGGGTGGCTTCTTGTAGGTAGGTTTGGTGAAATACTGGTGCGGCATTGTTTTCTGCAAAGGCGACCATATCCGAATCCATGTTTAATCCCACCGAAAGCCGAGGTTCACAGGCCTGCACCTGTTGGGCCCAGGCGGCAGAACAGCCACAGATGACAACGTCGTCTACCATGTTTGCATCTTGGATGGATTTTACAATGGCCGGGAGGATGTCAATCGTTTTCAAGTCGACGGCCAATCTTACTTTGCCACGGGCAAATTCCAATGCCTCTTGCAGCGTCAATATTCTTTGTTCCGCAAAAGAAGGATCCTTCCAACTGCCAATGTCAAGTTGCCGGGCTTGTGCCAACGTTAAGCTGTGGATTGATCCCTCTTGGCCGGTTGTTTTTTTGAGGTTGGGACCATGAAAAATCACCGGATGGCCGTCCTTTGTTGTGTTAACATCTAATTCTATGGCATCCACACCTATCTCAACAGCCTGTTCAAATGCGGCCAATGAATTTTGCGGGGCTGCGCAAGAATTACCACCGTGTGCTATGATAAGGGGGCGCGTTCTCATATGTTTATTCTCGTTTGTTGTTTGTAGATTGGGTGGGAGGATTGGGCCCTAACTGCAGACCGTGGAGACCGACTATGCCCTGCTTTGTATATTGAAACCATGTCTTTTTGATGTCATCAGGCAGATTGGATTGGGCATAGTCGATGCGTAGTGCCTCTATATCATAGTCGACCCGATAATGGTGGAATGCCTCCTCGAGCCGTGTTCGGTTCAATGTTACCGTGATACACATCTAAGAACGAGTCGGGAAGTTCTCGCCCGTTGTGCTGTGAAAGCCATAACCTTAGCAGATGTCGGCGCTCGGATTCATCATTGTAGTCTTGGTAGGCGTTGCGGCTGTGTAAGCAAACATAGTTGTTGATAAGTTGGATATCGCCCACTTGAAAGTCCATTGGGAGGAAGACGCCTTCGCGTTC
>JABIFK010000917.1 GCA_018650745.1 Candidatus Latescibacterota bacterium
CCCTTGTTGGTACGTCAGAGCAGGTCACTGATCAGATTCAGGCCTATGTCGATATTGGTGTGACGCACTTTATGTGGTGGTTTCTCGATGTGCCAGACGAATCTGGGATGCGGTTGTTCATCGATGAGGTTGCGCCACAATTCCAGTCCTACAAGACATAATCGGATTTATCACATTATCATTTAAATGATTAAGAAAAAAAGGCACCCATCTGGGGTGCCTTTTTTGTATTGGGATGGTCCGAAAGCGGGTCACCTATGCGCTAAAATCCAATTGATCCTTTAACAACGCATTTCACATGGCTTGTCGAGTTTCCATATATGTTTTTTCAAAGGGTTAATACGTCTCGGTTGGCTCAGTGGCGATGGAAATTGTAATCCTTGAGGACTTGATCTTTTGCTTCATGCCATTTTACCTTCAGATGCTGAGAAAGAATAAACGCCAAAGTGCTTTGGCGAAATAGTTTTAGAATCTTTTTTCAAGCGTTTTGCTCAAATCCTTGATTATACTTGACCTTATACAACGTTTCGCTTACTTTTAAACCTTGAGCTAATTGGATAGATTTTTCGTCTATTTTGTTGTGTTACAGTCGATTGGGAATGTGAATGGATAAGCCTACCCGCGCCCAAGTTGAGGGCCGCGCCACCACGCGGGAACTTGAAATTGGTCTGCGTATCGAAACCGTTCTGCCCGAAGGGATTGGAGATGCCATTGGATTGGCATCTGGTGATGTCTTAGAAGGCATGAATGGTGAACCCATTCGAGATGCCATCGACTACCGCTTTCACTTGGGCGATGAAGATATTGAAATTCAAATTCGACGGCGTGCTGATGTTTTTGTTTTTGAGATTGAAAAAGATCTCGAAGATGATTTGGGAATTGAATTTGAAGAGATGCCCATTTTGAAATGCGACAACAAATGCGTATTCTGCTTTTTACATCAAATGCCCAAGGGGATGCGTAAGACATTGTATTATCAAGACGACGATTATCGTTTGTCATTTTTGCACGGGGCTTATGTTACCCTTACAAATCTATCGGATGAAGAATTCGAACGCATTATTAATCAACGTTTAAATCCCATGTATATCTCTGTTCACGCAACGGACCCAACATTGCGAGCAGAACTCTTAGGCCGAAAAGATCCAACCCCTGTGCTGAATCGCATTGACACGTTGGCCCAAGCGGGTATTCGGATGCACACCCAAGTGGTGCTTTGCCCCGGTGTAAATGATGGACAAGCACTCAAGCAAACCATTTTTGATTTGGCAGACCGACATCCTCACATCGAATCGGTTGGCGTTGTACCGCTTGGTTTGACCAAATATCGAAAGAATTTGCCAGAACTCACACCCGTCTCGGTTTCTGATGCAAAAGAGGCTATTGCCCAGGTTACGGAATGGCAAGCCCTGTTTCAGAAACGGGTGGGGCACCGCTTTGTGTATTTAGGGGACGAATTCTACCTCAAGGCTGGGCAGGGCATTCCTGATCCAATTGCCTACGACGGTTTTCCCTTGGTCGAAAATGGCATAGGAATGGTTCGTCGTTTTATAGATGCTTTTGAAGATCAAGTACAGGAGCTTGAGTCTATTGATGTGCCCAATCAGAAATTGGTTTTGGTGACTGGCATGTTGGGGCAACAGTTTTTGGCACCGATGGTCGAACGATTGAACCAAATTTCTTGGATTTCAGCGCGTCTGGTACCCGTTGTAAATGAATTTTTGGGAACGGGTATTACCGTGTCGGGTTTGCTCACTGGTGGTGATATTCAAGATGCTGTGCAGTTGGCAGGGGTCGGTAAAGATGATCTTGTTTTGTTGCCCCCCAATTGTGTGAACCACAACGGGTTGTTTCTCGATGATTTTACGCCTGATGACTTGGCTGAAAAGTTGGGGTGTTCCATTTTTGTTGGCACCTATGATTTGGTAGAAACGCTACAGAATGCCTTAGATGGCATTTCTGAATGCCCACATTCGGGCAATGAGGAAGTTGCGCATCCTTATATATCATCGCATCAGGTAGATGTTTAAGGAGGTAGTTGTGGACAAGGGCGTTGTGGCCATTCTTGGTCGTCCAAATGTTGGAAAATCAACCCTTTTCAATCGTTTAATTGGAGAGCGTAAAGCCGTCATTGAAGATTTTCCTGGTGTGACACGTGATCGCAATTATGGTGAAGTGATTTGGGGGCGGGACACATTTACACTCATCGATACAGGTGGGTACTTACCTGATTCTGGCGAAAATCTCCAAGATTCGGTATCTGACCAAGTGGAGATTGCCCTTGGTGAGGCCGATGCGTTGATGATGATTGTAGATGCACGAACGGGTCCAGTTGATCACGATGAACTGATGGCTCGGATGATTCGCGATTCTGGTAAACCTTACCTGTTGGTTGTTAATAAAGTTGATGGGGATCGCGATGATGCGGATGCTACGCTCTTTTACAAATTGGGATTGGGTGAACCGACATCCGTTTCTGCAATTAACGGTCGTCTCTCGGGTGATCTATTGGACAAGACCGTGGCTATGTTGCCAGAGGGCAAAGAAGCAGAAGAAGAGCAATCTGTTCCTCGGATTGCAATTATTGGGCGTCCGAATATGGGCAAGTCAACCCTTGTAAATCAAATTTTGGGGGAGCAGCGTGTTGTTGTGAGCAGTATCCCTGGCACGACGAGGGATGCAATTGATATGTCGATGGAAAGGGACGGGCGTGAATTTATCATGATCGATACCGCTGGGTTGCGAAGGCGGGCACGTTCGAAAGAACAGGTTGAGTACTACAGCTCTTTGCGTACTGCTTCAAGTTTAGAGCGTTGCGATGTGGCCATTCTGATGGTTGACGCAACTGAAGGATGTACTGTTCAAGATGTCAAAATTGTGGAGCGTGCAATTGAGTTAGGCAAGGGCGTGGTGATTTCTATTAACAAATGGGATTTGATCGAAAAAGATCACCAAACAGCCGCGCGAACAGAAACAGAGATTACTGATCGCTTTAAAAGTCTCTCCCACTTTCCTATTGTGTTCGGTTCCGCGCTTACTGGGCAGCGTGCTTGGAGGTTGATTGATGAGGCCTTGGCAGCGTTTGACCGACGGGCACAACACGTATCTACAGGAGATTTAAACAAATTTTTGGTTGAAATCAATGAAACGACAGCACCGCCAACCAAAAATGGGCGTATTTTTCGCATGTCGTTTTGTGTGATGCCACGGTCATCTCCGCCTACGATTCTTTTTTTTACATCTCGACCCAAAGATGTCCCTGTTCATTATAAGCGATTTTTAGAGAACCGACTTCGAGAAGAATTTGATTTTTTTGGCACACCGATTCGTGTCGTTTTTAGAAAGAAATGACCCATGGGTGCAGATGGTTTAAAAAAGCTATATTACTCTATTCGTGAAGTGTCGGAGATGACTGGTGTTGAGTCTCATGTCTTGCGCTTTTGGGAGAAAGAGTTTTCACTGCTTCGCCCGCGTCGGGGTCGATCTGGCAATCGTACATATAAAGAACGCGACATCAAAATTATCTTGGCGATAAAAGACTTACTCTACAAGCAAAAGTACACAACCCAAGGCGCCGTTGAGCAGTTGAAGCAGAACAAAGATATTTGGGAAAAGCAGACTTTGGAAGATGCTTTGATGGCGTCTAAGAGTGGTGTGGCGCAATTGAGAGAGATGCTTTTGGAATTGCGCGATCTGGTTGCTAGATAAGTCTTTGTGGCCTGCTGGTTTCTCTATTTAGTAGTTGCGTTATATTACGGAGTTTTCTATATTTAGGTTCTGTTGAATTATTCTGAGTGGGCCGTCTGCCCACTCTTTTGGGTATATGGGCTATTAAGACGGTATTTTTGTGGAAACGACAGATCTCTACACAAAGCTTGAAGACCTTATCAATCCTGTACTCGAAGTACGTAATCTTGAACTTGTGGAGCTGCACATATCAGGTGGACAACGTCGCAGATTTGTCCGTCTTTATGTCGATCGGCCAACGGGTATAAACGTTGGTGAGTGTGCTGAAGTGAGCCGCGAAATTGGCGATGCATTTGACACGTTTGATCCTATTGCCGGAGCCTATATTTTGGAAGTGTCCTCACCTGGGCTTACGCGCCAATTGAAAACTGATCGTGATTTTGAACGCGTTATTGGCAAAAAGTTACAGTTTGATGCCACTGGCTTGGGTGAATGTGTTGGGAAATTACAAGAAGTTCATGAAGATCATTTAAGGGTTGAAATTGAGGATGAAGTTGTCTCAATCAACCGCGATCAAATACACAAAGCAAATTTGCATTTTGAAATATGAAGTAGGGAGGCAGTGCCTTGAATTACGAAGTTTTAGAGGCTTTAAGACAAATTGCACAAGAAAAGAATGTCAATCGGGATTTGGTGGTAGAAACCCTTGAGGTTGGGCTTATTTCTGCTGCTAAGAAACGTTTTGGTTTGGGTGATAATGTTGAAGTAACTTTCGACAATGGTTCTGGTGAGATTTTGGTTGAAGCCATTAAAGATGTCGTGGCTGACGACGAGATTGAAGACCCAGGTCTGCAAATGCCCTTGAGTGAGGCTCAAGAGATCAATCCAACTGTCGAGGTGGGCACTCAAATCCGAGAACCTCTGCCTTTTGAAGCTTTCGGACGCAATGCTATCCAGACGGCAAAACAAGTTCTGGTGCAACGGGTTAGAGAAGCCGAACGTGATAAAATTCATGAAGATTACCAAGGGCGGATTGGTGAGATAATCTCTGGTACCGTGCAGCAAATTAGTCGAGGAGACATTCTTATCAATTTGGGCCGTACTGAAGCTGTTGTGCCTTTGAAAGAACAAATTAGAAAAGAACGCTATCGACAAGGTGATCCTATTCGTGCTTATGTTGTCAATGTTTTGCGAACTGCTAAGGGGCCGCAGGTGTTGCTGTCACGCACCCATCCGGGATTTTTAGATAAGCTCTTTCAACTGGAAGTGCCCGAAATTTACGAAGGCACTATAGAAGTAAAAGCGGTCGCCCGTGAACCTGGGGAACGGGCCAAAATTGCGGTGCATTCCAACGATGCACGGATTGACCCTGTTGGCGCCTGTGTTGGCATGAAAGGGTCTCGCGTTCAGGCCGTAGTAAGAGAATTGAGCAATGAACGTATTGACATTGTGCCTTGGAGTGAAGATGAAGCGATCTTTTTGTCTCGAGCACTCAGTCCTGCTGTTGTTAAGCGTGTTGTGATAGATCGTCGTGAGCGTCGCATGTCTGCCATTGTCGATGATGATCAACTCTCATTGGCTATTGGTAAGTCGGGCCAAAATGCGCGTTTGGCAGCACAATTGACGGGGTGGCATGTCGATATTATGCATGAATCTCGTTTTGAAGAACAACAAGCCGAGCGTGCTGCAACTGCAGTTGCCTTATCAGACGTGCCGGGTATTGGCAAGGTGATGCTCGAGCGTTTAGAAGAGGCGGGTATCCAAACCGCTAACGCGTTGGTGCGCTTGCCTTTTGATAAATTACTTTTGGTCCCTGGTGTCGGTGAAGCTACCGGTGCAAAAATGCAGGAAACTGCCAAAGAAATCGTTGATGCTCGCTTAGCTGCTTACCGAGAAGAAGTTACCAAAGCACAAGCAGAAGCAGCAGAAATTGCGAAAGCCGAGGCAATAGAAGCTGCTAAAATTGTGGCTGCAGAAGCAGTAGTAACCTCTGAAGCAGACGTTGTCTCCGAAGTTTCGACCGATACTGAAGCAGTCTCCGAAGATGATGTTCAAGACACAATCGTTGATGAATCCCAAGATACAATTAAAGATATGGAATCAGAAATATCACAAGCAGATGAATCTGAAACACAAGATGATAAACCCGATTCAGATGCCTAAGGAGGTGACGCCGTTTGGCTAAAACGACGACAAATAGCAAGACCATAACTGAAAAGAAAAAGCGCGTTTATGAGGTTGCACGAGAGTTCAATCTTTCCAGCGTTGCAATGGTAGAGCAGATTCGAACTTTAGGTTTTGAAGTCAAGAATCATATGGCTGTTTGTACTCAGGAAATGGTAGACGGTATTCAGAAGAAATTTGAAGAAGAGCGTAATGCTTCTCGTCAAGAAATTAAGCGTAAAGACAGTCAGCAAAAAGAGCGAGCAAAAGATGCACCCGCAGCCGCTGCCGCGCCAACGGCAAAAAAACGTGCACCACAACGACAATCTGCTGGTGGACAATCTGCTGGCGGACAGCAGCGTGAGGATTCTGACCGTCCGCGTC
>JABIFK010000918.1 GCA_018650745.1 Candidatus Latescibacterota bacterium
GGCAGACATATAACCTTCGTAGCCTTTTTGATGTAATAGGCGGAAGAGGTCACGATAGGGATACCCACTGCCTGCGAGGTCGTGCATGTGAACGTGATCGAGCCAAGGTAAGACGGTGTCGAGGGCTTTTTCGACCGAGCCGTCTACGACGTCGTGTGAGGTGGAGTTCCAAATAAGGCCGAAGTTATCGTGATCGACCAATTTGGCAACGGCGTGACAGTCTTGCCAATTGAATTCTCCGTGGAGTTCGAGGGACGGTTTTACGTTTCGTGTGGTGCCGTATTCGCACAGTTCACGCAGCGCTTCGGCTACTTGCGCAATGGTTTTTTCTTTGGGTACATCTTTGGGAAAGTTGTTGCCAAAGACGCGTACGCGGGGAGCACCTAAGTCGGCGGCGAGATCCATTCGGGCTTTTGTTTCTTCGATGTGTCCTTGTACTTCGGCAGCGTCGGTGTCGTGATATCGATTGCCGGTTGCAACGCTCACGATTTTGATGCCGGCGGCTTGGCAATCGGCAACGACTTGTTTGCGTGCGTCTGTGTCGATGTTGGCTTCTACTAGGTGCCCGTGATTGGCATCTGTGCGAAATTCTACACCTTCGAATCCATTTTCTGACAAGACGTCTAACAATTCTTGTCGGGATAAACCTTTAAGAACGCCATATGTCATCCACGAGAGTTTCATCGTTTTCTCCTTGCGTGTGCTTGAAGTGCCATTGTTATACATGCTGCCATAATAGGGGTATTTTTTGTTCTACGCAAGTGACATTCAAGAAGCTAAAAATATGATTTCCTTATTTATTCTGGCATAAAAGCACTCTTTCTGGTATCTTATTGTGCTATACCGGATTAACCGATTTTTTAAACAGGCTTTCTCTGCTTAAAAGCAGTGAGATAGCAGGCCGGAAGTGATAAAAATAGGGTTCTATCCTTGTTACAATATTTGACTGAAGGTTTACGTTATTTTTTGGAGTTTTAGAATGGCTGAAGTACAACCCAGTATTCGAAATATTGCTATTATTGCGCACGTTGACCACGGCAAAACGACGTTGGTTGATGGGATGCTCAAACAAACAAAAGTGTTTGGCGATCACCAAGATGTGCAGGAGCGGGTGCTGGATTCAAATGATTTGGAGCGTGAACGTGGCATTACGATTTTGGCCAAGAACACGGGCATCGATTATAATGGTGTGACCATTAATATTGTGGATACACCCGGACACGCCGACTTTGGCTCTGAGGTTGAGCGTATTTTGAATATGGTGGACGGTGTGTTGCTGCTTGTAGATGCGGTGGAAGGTCCTATGCCGCAAACACGATTTGTGCTACGGCACGCACTCAAGCAAGGCTTGAAACCGATTGTGGTGGTCAATAAAATTGATCGGCCTGCATCGCGGTTGGACGAAGTGGTGAATGAGACGTTTGATTTGTTTATCGATTTGGGTGCGACAGATGAACAGGCCGATTTTCAAGTGGTGTATGCCATTGCCATTGAAGGTCGAGCGGGTTTAGACCCAGCCGATTTGCAAGGTGATTTGCGTCCTTTGTTTGATTCAATTATCGAGACGATTCCGCCACCTGAAGTGGATTTGGATGGTCCGCCACAATTGCTGGTGACCACGTTGGAATACAGCAGTTATGTGGGTAAGATTGCTGTGGGTCGGTTGCGAAGTGGGTCGCTGGCGACGGGGCAAGCAGTGGCGCATTGTCGGGCAGATGGTGAAATGGTGCGCAGCAAAATTGGTGAAGTATACACGTTTCGAGATCTGAAACGCAATGCACAACCCTCGGTTCACGCGGGCAATATTGTGGCGGTATCTGGCATTTTGGATGTGAGCATTGGCGATACGATTACAGATTTGGATGATCCGCGCCCATTGCCACCTATTCGGATAGAAGAACCCACAGTGCGGATGACGTTTTCAGTGAACGACAGCCCATTTTCGGGGCGTTCGGGCAAGTTTATGACAAGCCGACAATTACGCGCGCGTTTTGATCGGGAATTAGAAAGCAATGTGGCGTTGCGGGTTGAAGACACGGATAGAGCGAGTGACTTTTTGGTATCTGGGCGTGGTGAATTGCACTTGGCCATTTTGATTGAAACGATGCGACGTGAAGGCTATGAATTTTCGGTGAGCCAACCTGAGGTGATTTTTCACGAGGGTGAAAACGGGTTGGAAGAACCGATTGATGAAGTGTTCTTGGAAATTCCGAGTGAGCATATGGGTGTTATTAGCGAAATGATGGGCAAGCGCAAAGCTCGTTTGCAAGAGACACGGTATGGGGAAGATGGCACGATATACAATACATATTGGGTGCCCACACGCGGTATGCTTGGTTTTCGGCAGCCGTTTTTGACGTCTACACGGGGTATGGGTGTGTTTCACACATTGTTTCACTCTTATGAGAAGCATATGGGTGAGATTGATGCGCAACCTCATGGATCACTTATTGCATTAGAAGCGGGCTCAATAACCACGTATGCTTTACAATCTTTGGAACAGCGGGGCACCTTTTTTGTTAAACCCACTGATGAGGTCTATACTGGCCAGGTGGTGGGGCAACATATTCGCGATGAAGATTTGGTGATCAATGTGTGCAGAGCCAAACATATTACAAACCATCGGGCGAGCACCAAAGATGTGACGGAGTCGATGCGGGCGCCTCGGAATCTGTCGTTAGATGACGCGATTGATTATTTGGGTGCCGATGAGCTGTTGGAAGTGACGCCCGATTCGTTGCGTTTGCGAAAGCGGATATTGGATCACAACAATCGCGAAAAAGCAGCAAAAAATAATAAGCGTTAGTGTTTTAGAACACATATCAAATAAAAAAGCGTGGGCAATTGCCCACGCTTTTTTATTTGACTAAAAATGTTTCCTGTAAGCTAAATTTATATTTGTTGAATATTCAACGGGTTTAGCGTGTCATAATTATTTACGATAAATGGGTGGGGTGTAGCGTTTGAGGTGATCTGGCGGCAGTGTTGTCCAGCGTTCGGGGCGATGCAGTGCGCCAAAAAGACCACCAATTGTACCACCTGCTACGCTGCCACCGAGAATGGCGAGAAGCGCTTTGTTGCCGCTGCGGTCATCCCAGTCGTCCCAGTTGTCAATGAGTGAGGCTGAGACAATGCCGCCAACCAAGAGTGCGCCTTTCCAAGCTTTGGAGTGTACGCGTTTGCCGAGAGGTTGCACACCCAGGCTGAGTTCGAGTTTGGTAATGGAGTTGAACGGAATGCGCGTACGTGGCGTTAATAAGAGTGTGTCGCGTTGAATGCGGGCGATGTTTCCGGTGAGTGGGTTGGAAAATGCGGTGGGCGCGGTGATTCTGACACGGCTGTCTGTGGATAATAGAGGCGAACCTTCGGTGAAGACTTGTGAAGGTAAGAGAAGTAGGAGAAGGAGGGCACAGGTTTTCATTTGAAGCTCCAGGATAAGAGATAAAACGATCTCAGGTCTCAGGTCAAAATCTAAAACAACGCTTTTTGACTTGAGACCTGTGACCTTTTATCCTGCAAGTTATGTGCCAGTAGAAATATGGTGATCCGAAAGGCATTTAGATGCTCTGAGCAGATGTTTGTTGTAGCGTAGATGACGCAGGTGGGCAGAAAAACAACAATCCCCGTTGAGTAAGGTGTGCTCAACGGGGATTGTTTATGTCTTCATTTTGGGGTATATCCAAGCGGTGCTCCTTAGGATGTACGGTAACTCAGCGCAACATAATATTTGTATTGCACCTAAAATATCTTGAATGGTCATAGACTCGCTCCTGTGGGGACAGGATGATTGGGAGGTATAAAAAAATGTGCGACTCCACCAGTCATTGCTGATGAAGTCGCTATAAACAGCCGGGTGGCATAATTGCCTCCTAATTTTTACAGCTTTTACGCACATCTATTTTTCAGTGTTTTTCCATGCTACGTTGATAACAAGTATTTGTTTGGGTTTTAATGTGCG
Organism: Candidatus Latescibacterota bacterium; assembly: GCA_018650745.1. Lineage (GTDB taxonomy): Bacteria > Latescibacterota > UBA2968 > UBA2968 > UBA2968 > JABIFK01. Next base: position 3,959 of record JABIFK010000918.1, read on the forward strand.
ACCCTTTTTTGTTTCGTAGCACACGTGCAAACATTCAGATGTGGGATGCTGTGTGTTGATGTGTGTTGATGTGTGTTGATGTTTACCGAGACCTTAGACATTACAGCTTAATCTACTATGTGTCTGGACGCGGCAAGCTATGTTCTCCTTTCGTATTTTGGGATCATTTACATTTTGGCTGTTACACTGTTAACGGAACGTCTTGAAAGCTTTTGTTCGGTGTTTCTAAAATCTATTGAATTCTGTGACCAAATATTTACAGTGTTACTTAATCTTCTGCCAAAATGTCGAGTAGATCCATTTACTTCATCTTTATGCCATTTTTTAGATGGTCAAAATACCGGTCTTTAAGTATCTGGACGTGGCGACATAAATACTCCCATAAATTTGGTTTTACTGTGTGATGACTTGCAGGTTTGATGCCTGCTGAATGTGTTTCAAATATAGGCACTTTGAAATATAAGTCAAGGGTAAGTAATTCTTATGATTAATATGTCTAATACAAAAACATGCTTGACTACAACCACAACTTTAGATTGCTGTTTGAGGTTGTTGTGCTAAGTGTGTCGTAGACAAATAGTTCGGCATGACGTGCTGTTTGAGGTGTGTTTTTGAAACCGAGAGGAATTTTTTTTTGAAAAAAGATGATTTTTTCTTGAATGACATGCTTTTGACAAGGGATGTTAAATCTGGCTTATAATGAATTATGCTTCCACGACAGCATCTGCTTCAATTTCGATGAGCATCTGGGGGTCAATGAGTGATTTTACCTCGACTTTTGGGGATCGTTGGTTTTGTGAAGGATTAGGTGGTGTTCGTATTTTGAGGCGATTGTTTGTGGTAATCTCCTTTTGAGAGCCACTTTTCTAAGAAAATATAGAGAATGATAAAGAGATAACGGCTACCCATTTCGCGGATTTTGAGTTTGGAGATGCCGGTTTGGCGGTTGCGCCAATGAATAGGAAGGGTGGTGTAAGTGTACCCGCGTACAATGGCTTTGAGAGGGAGTTCAACTGTCATATTAAAGTGGTGTGCCAAGAGGGGTTGGCAGCCTGCAATGACGTGCGTGCGATACGTTTTAAATGCGTTGGTGATGTCGTTGTGGCGCAGACCAAAGAGAATACGGATGAATAGGTTGGCCAAGCGGTTGAGTAGGAGTTTGTGGAGAGGGTAATCGGTAACTTGGCTGCCTTTGAGAAAGCGTGACCCAAAGACGCAATCATATCCTTGTTGAATGGCGTGATACGATGCAACAACGTCTTGTGGATCATCGGAGCCGTCACCCATCACAATGGTGACGATATCGCCTGTGATGTGGTCGAGACCTTCGCGAATGGTCAAACCAAACCCATTGGGTGGTATGCGGTTGACAATTTGAATGTGGGTGTTTGTTTGTGCAATGGCTTTGAGCACGCTAAAGGTGTTGTCTGTGCTGTTATCATTGACCACGATAATTTCGTAGGGGATGGATTCACCTTCGATGTGGGCACACAATGCCTGTAGTGTTGTTTCAATACACGTTGCTTCGTTGTGAACAGGAATAAGCACTGAGAGTTTCATCGTTGTGTTCCTGTGGGTGCTAACTTATGTGCACAGATGAAGAGTTGTTTGCCAAAGATGCTTTTGACCAAAGGAAGGTGCAGATAGAGTTTGAGCAACCAAATGGCGTTGGGTAGACGCCCTTTGGTTGAGTAGGGTAAAAAGCGTGGGATGCAGACGTCGATAGAAAAATTGTGGATTTCGAGGATTTCTGAGAGGCTGTGGTGATCGATGGGCGTGATGTGATCGAAGAACATCCAATAGTCTTTATAACAATAGCGGATATTGGGTTGTAGGATGAGAAAGCGACCGTTGGGTTTTAATACACGATGGGTTTCTCGAATGGTTTGAACGATATCGGGTTTTGTTAGGTGTTCAAAAAAATTGCTGGTAAATACAACGTCGATCGTGTTGTCGTTTATCTCGCTTAGATCCGTTGTACTGGTGGTGATGGTTTTGACATTGGGTGCGGCGTGTTTTTTTGTATCGGGATTGAGATCTACGGCGATTTTATTGTGCGCTTGGATGTTGTTGATGAATTCGCCGTAACCTGCGGCCAAGTCGAGCACAGTTGCATTTTGGGGGATGTACTGTTGGAAGACTTTTTGGCAAAGCACTTCGTACATACGTTGCCGAAAATCGGCATCGTCACCCAGTCTGCGTTGGTACATGTTTTCGAGGAAGTCGTTCATATTTATGGTTTTGCCAAATGTTGTTTGAGGGAATCGACTTTGGTTTTTAAATTTTGATCATTTGGAAATGCTTGCAACATTGTTTGCCACAATGTAAGTGCTTTTTGAGGCTGGTCAGATTTAATGTACACTTCGGCCAAGCGGTATCGTGCTTTGTGGTTGTTGGGTTCGAGTATGAGGGTTTGTTTTAAAGCGGATTCTGCTTCGGGTAAACGGTTTGTTTTGATATAGAGGAGTGCAAGGTTAAAGTGCGCACGACCGTAGTTGGGCTGTTGTTTGAGGGCTTTTAGGTAGGCCCGCTCGGCTTCTTGGAATTGATTGAGACGATAATGGCACAAGCCAATGTTGTTGAGGTGCTCGGGGCGGGGCGTGCCATTTTGAGTAGCTGTTTGAAAGTGTTTGAGGGCGGGTTTGTATTGGTGTTTTGAAAAGGCTTCGAGTGCTTGTTGGAGTGGGTCTGCTGATGTGTTAAGACCCCCTTCAAGCAGTTGCACTTGTCGGTTTGCTTTGACCATTGCTTGGATGTTACCTTGTTTTTGATACAGTTCGGCCAATGCACGGTGTGCTGCAACAAAAGTGGGATCTATGGCAATTGTTTTGCGATACATATACTCGGATTTTTGAAGGTTGTTTGAACGTGAATATAAGTTGCCAAAGTTAAAGTAGTCGATGCGTTTTTTTGTGAGACCTTGGGCAAAGGTGGTTTGGTAGTTGATGGGAATTGCGAGGAGAAGTGCGAGGAGAGCGGGTTTGAGTATGTGTATTTTTCTGCCTTCTTTCCATTGTGTGTACCAAGTAGAAAGGAGATATGCCGCACCAAGCATGAGAATAGGCGCAATGGGCAGGCGATATTCGGCGGTGACAAAGAAGATGAAACAGGCTAAGAAATATGCACCGAGGTAGAAATAGAGCAAATAAGGCGGACGCGTTCTTGCCAGTTGATACAGGCCAACGATGCCCAAGGGCGCGATGATGCCCCAGCCGATGATGAGAAAATGTAGTATGGGTGCAAAGTCGTGAGCAAAATAATAACTGAGGTTGTTGGGGGCTTCGGTGCGATTCCAGAAGAGGTAGACTTTTTGTATTTGAAGTTTGATGTAATCCTTGGGGTGCGAGAAGATGTAGCGGAATCCTTCGGTAATCCAAAAAGAAGCGGCTTCGTCGTGGGTGAGTACTTTGCCTGCACGCCTTTGGGCTTCTTTGTAATAGTCGTCAAATTCGTGTTGGGGTTCTGCACTTGTGAGGAAGTTGGCATTTTTATAAATGCCTGTGGCACCCGAATGATTGCCCACATAAAAGGCCATGCCTGTGCCTGAGGGGGTCATTGCAAATTCGCCACCAATAGACCAGTTGCGCAATCCAACGGGGATGAGAATGCAGAATATGCCTATGAGGACATAAATCCAATTGGTAATGGCAGTTCGATAATTTTGATTTTGTAAATAAAACCAAATGGGAAGCAGGACAACAAACATGAGGATGAGACCGCGACCTGTGGTGGAGAGACCCAGTGCTAGACCTGCAGCGATGAGATAAATTGGTTTTTGTTTTTCTTTCCAGAGGAGCAAGCAATAGAGACTGATGAGATTGTAAAAGACGATTGGATTGGCGGTGAGGAGTGCGCCATCATAAAAAACAAGGGTACCATATATTGCTGCAAGTGCAGCAGCGATGATGCCAACAGCAGGTGAGATCAAAAGGCGACCCATGCCGTATATGAGGGCACAGCTGATGGTGCCTGTGATGGCTTGTATGAATAAGGCTGTGATCCAACTGTGACCGATGAGTGTGTAGATGAGGGCGAGGTAATAGGTGTAGTACGGGTTCATAAAAAAGATGCGTTCTTCGGTACCTTGACCTGAAGCGACGATTTTTCCGGTTTGGTCGTAGTAATGCGAATCTATGAGCAAGACTTCGAGCAAGGGCGAATCGCTGATCTGGTAGAGATAAATCAGACGAATGCCCAATGCGAGTGTGAGGATCGCAATGAGGATGTGTGTGTGTTTTATTTTGGATAAGATGGACATGATAATCTGCGATTTTTTTATGGCGGGTTTATCAAATAAGATGAATGACAGAATACAACGTTTTGTAAAGTCTTGCCAATAAAAAAATGCCCCGAAATTGCTTTCGGGGCATGGGGTATGAATGTGAGGCTTTTAATCGTTGTCTGTGGCTTGTTCAATCAAATGCAGAATATAACCGGTGTGGGCTTGGGTGCTTGTATCGGTTGTTTTTTTGTCTTTGAGCTGGGTTTGGATGTTTTTGAGTTTGTCTAAGGCTATGGCACGAGACGCATAAATGTGATTGTTGTCTGGTGTTGTCATTTTTGAAAGGCGTTGCACATATTCGATCTGAAGATTTTGTCGGAAAGAGTTCACTGTGCCAGCTATATCTGACTTAAATACGGCGTCTGTGAGATCTGTCATCATGTCGGACAAGGCGTATTCATTGCCATAAAGCGCAGAATCGACAATGCGCGTTTGAACTCGGCGGTGTAACAAATAGTCGAGTATGGATTTGTGGATGTTGAGAATCCGACCGTGAATTTTGGGGGCGTCGGTGTTGGAGAATCCTCTGCGTTGTTGTTGGAGGTGGTTGTAAAGGCCGTTGGGTGTGTCATAGGCATTGGATGCAAAGATGTGTTTGGTCAGGGCATCCATTGCGCGTTTTTGATCGGCAAGCGCAACAGGTAAGAGCGGCTGTGTTGCACCGGGTTGACCGATGACGGCACGATCCATATAAACACCGCCGATATACCGTGAGATGATGGTACCTGCAATGCCTTGCTGGCCTGTTAAAATGATGTAAGCATCTTGAAGCTCTTGGTAGGTGTTGCCTTGTGTGTTGTACTTGCTCTGAACTTGATTCATGATGCTGTTCGCAAGTTCTATACGACCCATTGCCTGACCAATGGCGTCACCACTGAGGTCGTAAATCATGACACGCGGGTCAATGCCTCGGTTGGCAGATCGCATGTCGTCTGCGTCGTTGCCAAACATCAGTTCGGGTTCGGTTGAACGTGCGAGAATTCTGTCGAGGCGATCTTGTTCTGCTTTGTTGTTTTTGGCAGTGGACGAATATCCAAATTCGATGGCCCACAAATCATACGGTCCTGGGCGGGTGGTATAGTATTCGCCTTGTTTTTGGTTGGGCAATGCAAAGTTTATGGACGGATAATCCATCACAGAACCCGTAAGCCCTAATTTGGACGTCAGGGATTTGTTGTGCAGGTTATCGAGGCTCTGCATTTGGCTGGCTTTCATATTGTGATTGAGGCCCAGCGTATGACCAATTTCGTGAAGAATGAGATAGTGAAGACTGTCTTTGAGCAGGTCTTCCATTTGTAATTTGGATGCGCCAGAAACACGGAGGGCTTGAATGCCAAATAGGCCAGATTCGTGAAGGGCATGTCCCAATGAACATAGGCGTGGATCTTGTGTGTCTAATTGTTCTTCCAAATGTAAGGCCGCGGTTTCAAAGACACGGCCTCGCGTCAGGCGATTGGTGATGAAGCCAAATTCGAGCATGACATCGGCACCCATGATTTCTCCCGTGCGTGGGTTGACAAAACTGGGACCATATCCGCCAAAGGGTGGCTGGGGTGATGACGTCCATCGCAAGACGTTGTAGCGAATGTCACCGGCGTCCCAGGTGGCGTCGTCGGGTTGTTCTTTCACTTGAACTGCATTTTTAAATCCGGCAGCTTCAAAAGCAATGTTCCAATTGAGGGCCGCTTTTTTGATGGTGCTGCGCAGTTCTTTGGGGGTGGTGTTTTCGATCCACCACGTGATGGGGGTGACAGGGTTTGAAAGTTTTGCTTTTGGGTCTTTTTTCTTTAAATGCCAGCGGTGCACCAGGTCGCGATAGGGTGTGGCACTGGTGGATGTGAGGTCTGTGACTTTTGTGGTAAAGTACCCGACGCGGGGATCGTCGAAACGAGGTTGGTAATCATTTTTAGGCATTTTGATGAGCGTGTGGCGTAGGGTAATGGTGACATTGCGTGCATCTGTAATGCCAGCGCCGCCGCCTTTGGGGTTGGGGTTTTCGTATGTGTAGGCAACAATGAGATCTGTATTTTTGGGATAGTTTTTAATGGCACGGGTTTTGGTTTTTTCTTTGCTGAGTTTGCCTAACGCAAAACCTTTGCTGCCTTGGGTGCGGTTAACACGGTGCAATGCTTCGGAGTGGAAAATGCCATTTGCTTTTATGAGGTAGGTTTGGGTCGAATCATCGTGCGCTTCAATTTTTGCCGAGATGAGAATGGAGGGGCTGATGTTGGCACGGGCGGCTTTGCTGAGGGCGTTGTTGGGAGCAAAATAATAGGATGTGTTTTCCGATATGATTTCGATGCGGTCAAAGTGCTTTTGAATGGAGAAGACACGGTTGTCGCGGAAGTTTCCTCGGAAATGGCCTGCTGCTAAGACACCGTCTAATGTTTGGGTAAAGTAAATGTACTCTTTGCCTATTTGGTTTTCTTTGATGAGCAGCTGAAGGTCACCGGTTGTGGTGTCTTGAAAGACGGTGAAGAGACCTTTGAATGCTTGGCTGGATTTTGTGAGGTCTTCGATGGTTTTCTTTTTGTCTTCTTCTTTTTCTTCGGTCCCTTTTGTTGTTGAATCGGATTTTGCAACAGCAGCCGAATCCGTTGCTGTTGGCTTTGGTTGTTCGTCTTGCGCGTAAAGCGGGAGCGTGAGGCCTAAAATGATGATGCTCATGAATCGGGACATCGTTATGCTCCTATGCGATTTTTGAGTGATAGGCATTTAAGAAATGATAAATAAAGGCACAGAACTTGGGCACTCTTATTAGAAGTAGGGCGTGGTCTCCGCGCCCCTTTGAAAAGGCACCTGAAAACGCGAGGTAAGGGAACCGTGCCTCTACGCTGATGGAGCTAATGCAGACCTCGTTTTATCCCAATTCAATTTTACACGTGCCTTGTGGTACTATTACGCAAATACCGTCAGATGTCGATTCGGAGACAAAGGTTTCACCATCAATTTGAACGTGTGTCACATCTGGGTGATTGAAAGTGATGCTTGTGCCAGGAGAAACGACGTGCCCAGTTTTGCCCCGCATAAAGAGAGTAACGGGTTCGTCAGATGCAAAACCAATGTTGCCGTCTTGGAATTGTGTGCTTTGACGGGCAAAATAGAATTCGTGTTCATTGTTAACTTGTCGCAGCAGACTGTTGTGTGTGGCTATGTCGATCATGTTTTGTGCATGGGTAAGTGTGACGCCGTTTTCCGTGCGTGTGATGTCTGCTTTGGGGTGTGCGCTGTCGTGTGGGAATAGAACCGTGATGATGGGCGCGTTTGCATATGTTGCGTAGAGATATTTTCCTGCAAAACATTTCCCCCATCCGGCGAGCGCACCGTCTTTGAGTTCTACGGTTTGGGGTTCTGTGCCCAAGTAGAGTGTTAGGAATGTATCGGTTTTTTTGCGCGATTTGACATTCCACACATACTCTGCATTAGGTTGGTTCACTTCAACGTTGGCCGATGCAGGATGTAATGCTAGGTTGATGGGTTGATCGGTATTATCGACGTTGTCGATGAGCAGGTAATAACCTGGTACATTGTTTTGTGGGGGAATAAAAATAAATGAACGTTTGTGCTGGTTGTCGCCTTCAAAGGCGCGGTCGGCCAATCCGCAGGCATAATTAATGTTGTCTGTGATGAGACCTTCTATGAGTCCGTCGGCACCTTTTTCGAGATGGTTTTGGTTGTTGATGAGGAGGGTGTTGCTCGATTCTGCTGTGTCGTTGATATAGGGCCAAGGGAAACCTGCTGAGGCATTGCCATATCCGTTATAACCCGAGTTGAGCAAGAGGTGTTCGCCATAACCCGCAAGATAGATGGCGTTGGCATCGCGGTGTCCGTGATTGGGAATAGAGACGTTCCACAAGGCACCTAATAGGGCGTCTTCTGTGTCGTTGTTTTCGTAAAAGAGTGCACCACCATCAGGCCACAAGCGACTTTGTGGGATGCGTTTTTCTGGCAGGGGTTCGGCAATGCAGTAGACGAGTAAATCGCTGGGATAACGGGGTTGTGCACTGGCAACGCGATTTGCGGCGTATTCGGCAGCAAGGGGTGAGAACTTGCCTGCTGCCCAGGTGCCAGATTGTGGATAAAAGGTATTGAAGCCGCGACCGTGTCCTGAGTCGCCAAAGGTGACAAAAGAGTTGAATGGAGTACAGCCTGCCGAGAAGAGCCATTCGTAATACCATTTGAGGCGAAAGTCTTTGTAGTATGATTTGTCTAAACCTGTGTATTCGGCTACATGCAGAAAACCATATTTGGCCGTGCGTTCGCCATTGAGGCGTGCATGAGAATATTCGGGGCCGTTGACACCTACGCCATCTTTGGTCATTTGCTCGAAGACGGCGTCTCTGTACTGTTGCGTGGCTTCTTCAAGGCGATCTTCATTTTTATACGCTGCCCAAATGGCGCGTGGGCCAAAGGTGGCCATGCCCCAACCGCGCATGGTTGCCCAAAACCAATCGACCGTTTCTTGAAGCGATGATTCGTAGCGGTTGAGATCCGATTCTGATAGATCGTCGTGAATGACGTCGAGGGCGAGTACCGTGTTAAAGAAGGCGCTGGACGTGGGGACTGTGGCGTGCCATCGGTTGCCACCTGCATCCCAGCGTGTGGCCACGCCAGTTGTAAATTGAGGCCACTGGTCGAGTATGTTTGTGATGCACTGACGATGGGTATCTTGATGCTCGGGCTCAAGGATGTAGAGCAAGGCCGAGGACCCCATGAGGTCACGAATGCGTGTGCCTTGGCCCCATATTTCGTCGCTGGGTTCGAATTTTAGTGTTTGAACAACACGGCGTGCTTCTTCTACAAAATCCTGATAGGGTGATTGAGATGCACGTTCACGCAGGGCGTCGTATTCTGGTTTTTGACAAATGAGAAAGGGATGGTTCATGAAAACCTCGTTTTAAATGCAAAATTAAAAATGCAAAAAGAAAAGCAATACAAAGTACAAAAGGGTGAGAATTTAGGTTTATTGGATTCTTTTTTTAATTTTTCCTTTTTAATTTCAAACGCCGTACAAATAATGTCCTTGTCCACCAGGGAACCAGATGGCATCGATGATCCAGGCAATACCAAGGCCAAAATAAAAACCGATCATGAGGCCAAAGAAGAATGGGAGCAGGCGTTTGTATAAAGATTGACCGCCAATTTTAAGAATGATGATTTTAAGCGCCCACGCAATGAAGATGGTGAGCGCGGTGTTGCGTACCATTTGTACCGCCGCAATGGGATATCCAATGGGTGCAATGGGCCACCATGTGAAGCGGTATCGTAAAAACGTGAGCAGGCTCATGACGACGGCACCCACGCCTAAAAAGGTGAGGCGTTTGGTGTCGGGGCCAAAAGGGTTGCGCAATTTGGCGTCTACGTTGTTGAAGGGCAGCTTACCAGCCGATTGAAAGAGCCAGCGGTCCATGTTGTAGGCCCCAATTTGATAGCCCATGTAAATGGTGTATCCAATGGAGCAGATGAGGGCCATGACGAGGGAGCCGACAATGGCCCAGAGGATGGCTTTGCGACCCACTTTGATGCGATCTACGAGTTTGGCCGCGTGTGCAGCAGAGACTATAAATGTGGCTTTGAGATCACCAAACCAGCCATAACTGAGTGCCAAGGATGTGAGGGGGGCCAATGTGACTTGCGTGCTCGTGCCAAGTGCAAAGATGGCAAATGATTGTGCCAATAAAGGGGGGCGTGCAAAGACAAGACCGCCTTCAATAACAATGCGGGCAATGCCAAGATAGGTGATGTAAACAGCAGGGATAAAAAGCAAGAGGGTTAAAACCGAGAACCCAGAGGCATATAACCACGCGGTGAGGTAGATGACGGCACCTATAAACCCAAAAATAGCGGTGCGATAGGAGAGCATTTCGTTGCTGTCGTCAATGGTGGGATCTTTATACCAGGCTTTTCGTCACGCATTTTTGAGATGTTCTCGGGCAATCCACAATCCCCAAATAACGAGTACGGCCAAGGCACCAAAACCTTGCCAAGAGAGTGCGGCGTGTTGGGTGCCATAGGGATCGGGTGCGGTCATGGCCAAACCCAATCGGTTGTAGAGGCCCATTTGAAAGACGCTGAGCAAGTAGAAGAACCAGAGTGAAAATGCGACTTGTACATTAATGAGGTAAGCAAAACCAAGAACGGGAAAATAAAGGCGAACGGGAATGCTGGGGTATTCGCGCCCAAAGCTGATGGGCGCACCGTTTAAGGCAATGGTGGGCCAGTGAGGGGCAAAGAATCCGACCACGTTCCATAAGACGATGAAGAGAGGAATGGAGAATCCCACCCAAAAGAGATTGGTGCGCATAAAGGGCGGGAAGAACCCTGGGCGCTCGGCTTCTTCGGTCATTTGTAAGGGGACTTCGATCAAGGGATAAGGGAGTCGTTCTTGTTCTATGCATTGCTTGCGTAGCAAAACGACGAGGCAGATGCAAGAAAACAAAACGGCGGCAATGAGAGAC
>JABIFK010000860.1 GCA_018650745.1 Candidatus Latescibacterota bacterium
CTTCGAGTTGGCGGTATCCGGCGGTGTCTATGGTTTCGCCCGGTTTTGGACGGCCTTCATTTAACACGTGTTGAAGCTTTATGACCATTGGGTGAGATGGATCCAAGGGAACGGTGTTTTTTTCTGGGTTGGCAAGGACCCAGTCTATGCCTGCTTCTAAGGCCAGCGTGAGGTAGGCGCGTTCGAGATCGTGGCGAACTTCTTTGGGCGTTCCAAATGCAAGATTGGACAAGCCCAATGAAATGTGAACGCCTTCTAACTCGGGCGTTGCGCGAATGAGCTTCATGGTATCGAGGCCTAAATTGATGTGGCCTTTAAAATCGGATGTGATAGGTGACAAACCTGGGTCGATGATGATGCGGTCGTTTTCGACGCCTGCTTCTATTTTGAGGCGCTGGGCAAAATGGCAGGCTGTGTCACGGGCTTGCTCGGGTGTGGTGGTGGCCGTCATTTTGCCAGATTCGTCATAACATTCGGAGACCATGACAATGACAAGGGTTTCGTATTGGGCAACGAGTTCGATCATTTCTGTGAGGTCGTCACGCGAAACGGCGAGCGAGTTGAGAATGGGTTTGCCTGTGCTTTTTGAGGTGTCGAAATGTTTGAGGGCTTCTTTGTGAAATGCGATGTTGGGGTTGTCGAAGCTGATGGGTAGACTTGTAACGTCTTGTAATGCGGGTACCAACTCGGGCAAAAAGGAAAGCATCTCATCAATTTCGACATTGAGAGTTTGGGTGCCGTCTAAGTTGAGGGTGAGATAAGAAGCTCCCAAGTCGGTTTGCAGTTTTGCGAGCTTTTGATAGCCTGCAATGTTTCGCTTTTCCCAAGCTCTTCTGGCGCGGGCGTAACTGTGATTCATCAGTTCGCCGATGATGGTGGGTGTCTTGCCCATAACGTGCTCCTTATTTTTGAGAGGTATGGTCCTTTTCTAACCATATATTGACCCAACTTGATGTGCCACGCAGGGCTTGATTTTGCAAAACGGGCACATGGTTGAGCAGGTTGTTTTCTCGGTTTTCTGATTTGAGCCGCACATAAGCGCGCGACCAGATGCATTCTGTTTGGGTGACTTCACACAACAAATCTCGACTGCCGCCACAAGGGCCGTTGCGTTGGTTTTTGGCACACTGTGATTCGGGGCACAGATACGCAATTTCGGAAAGGGAGCAATCGCCACAATCTTTGCACTGAAAGAGGAGGGATTTGCTCATGCGTTCGGCAAGGCGTAGACCGCGAGAGAATCGATAGCGTTTGCACCACCATTGCGCGAGTCGGGCCAATTTTGTCCCTTTTACGAATGCCCATTGGTGTGCTGCTTTGGAGAATTTGTAGAGGAATTTTTGTTTTAATGGCAAATGTATTGATGCGGGGATTGAATTGGGAGTGGAGGGATTGGAAAGACCTGTGTTGTGGTTTTTTGCGTAGGAATAAAACTCGCCTTTGCGCGAAAAGTTCAATTCGTGAACAAATGTTTTCCAATCGGTGGACGAATAGGTTTTAGCTGTTTTTAGAATTGTTTCGACGTCTTTGTAGGTGTGCACGCCGCCCAAATAAGCCCCTCGATACTCTAATCCCTTGTAGATGCTCAGTTGTTTTGCGGCCAATTCGAGAAAGAATTGTTTGCCTTTATCCGGTGATTGGGCCTGTTTTTTGCACAGATCGAGCAGGTCGTTGGAGACAACCACGCCGGGAATGCGTTGGCTGTGAAAGAGTCGGGCGACGTTTGGGTTGAGCGCAAAGACGTTGCCCAATAGCGGGATGTGCTGGAGATTTTTTTGATGCAGGTAAGCAATTTGTTCGTGCATTTTTCGTGCGTCGTACCCTATTTGGTTGATGATAAATTGGGCCCCATATTTGATTTTTTGTTGGAGTTTGAGGTATTGGGGAGCGACGGATTGTTCGTCGTATTTGAAGTTGGTGGTGACGGCACCTAAGTAAAATGTGGTGGGCAATAGTTGACGACGTTTGAAATTGTGCGATTGAATTTCGAGCCCTTGATTCATGCGCTCTAACATGGCAAGCAAACCAATGGAATCGAGGTCGAAGACGGGTTTGGGCATGCCGCCAATATCTTGAATGGGGTAGTCACCGCTCAAGGCTAAGATGTTTTGAAACCCATGGCTTGCCAGTGACCAAGCGCGGCTTTCTAGGCCGTGGCGGTTGAGGTCTTTGCACGAGAGGTGGATCATCACGTCTTGCCCTGCGTATAAAATGGGTGTTCCGAGGGCTTCGGGAGACAACATGGGGTTGCCGCCGGCATTATCGGTAATGGATACCCAGTCGATTTGGGGTTGATAAGTGAGTTCTTTTGAAAATTCTTTGGCCTGAATGGCACGTTTTTCAGACATGGTTCCGCGGGTGGAGACGAGTTCGACGCCGATGAGGAAGTCGGTTGTCTGGTTTAGTTTTTCTTTGAGGTTGAGGGACTGCATTGGATTTCTCTTTTTATGGGGTATGATTCTAAGATACTTTTTATGTATGGGAGGTGTCTTGGACTATGGTGATGCTTTTTGGGATTTTTGTGATGGGTTCAAGCTTGCCGTCGGCGACTTACTTTTTCTCAACAGCAACAAAAAGTAAGCAAAAAATGCCGTCCCTCAGGTGCTGGGAAGGCTGATTTCCCACAAATACCTTTATTGGGTGCAACGGGTGAGGTGGGCCTGCAAGCGTAGGTGGTCTTTTAAGGTCAACTGTTGGACGGATTCTGCGTGGAAAATCTGGATGGTTGATTTGATAGGGGTTTTGTATGGCGTTGGGTTTATTGGTGGATTGTTTTAGGAGGAGGTTATGGTCTCGAGATGAGGTGTTGTTTGCGGTATTCGTTGGGGGTGCAGCTTTTGGATTTTCGGAATACGCGGGAGAAGTAGCTTTGGTCGGTGAAGCCACATTCGAGGGCAATTTGGACGAGGCTTTTGCTGGTGCGTACCAAGAGTTGGCTGGCTCGCCCAATGCGGTAGCCGGTTAGAATTTCGGAGAAGGTTTTGCCTGTGGTTTCTTTGATGACGCGGGAAAAGTGACCGGGTGACATGCCTGCAATTTTGGACACTTCTTCACGTGTTAATTCACGGTCGAGATTTTGTTCAATATGTTTTAGTGCGGCAGCTAAGAGTACCAAGTGCGGGTATGTTTGTGTGTTTTGAATGGTACTGATGAGGTCTTCGAGCATTTCGGTGACCCATTTGGACAGTTCGGCTTCGTCTTGGATTTGGGACAGGTTGGATAAGGCGCGGTAGTTGGTGCCTAAGAGTGCCGTGGGGTTGGCGCCTGCTTCAACGGCGGCACGAGACATCATCACGACCAATTCTAAGATCAGGCTTTTGAGTAGGTCTTCGCGGTTGCGGCCGATGAAATAAACGCCGACCAAAACGCGATTGATAATTTCACGGGCTTTTTTGCGTTCGCCGCGTTTGATGGCGGCGAGCAACTCGGGTTCTTCGCGGATGTATATTTCGCGGATGTCTTGGTAAATATGTCCACTGAGGTCGTGCAGGGCCTCGGCTTGTTCGTGGTCGCGCTTGGCTGCGAGTCGGTTTTGTTGGAGGGTTGTTGCGTTGGTGAGGTTGTGCGTTTCAACAAGATCGAGTAGCTCTTGGCTGGCTTTACGTATTTTCTTTAAGTTGCGCTTGTTTTCGAGCGAAACGCCCGTGACAATGAGTGCCCCAAAAATTTGGTTGTTCAACATAATAGGAACGCCCCACGTTGCACGTTCTTGTGGGCACAGGTTGATACAGGGTTCTCCCCAACGTAAGGCTTCATTGAGGGTGCGCTTGTGCGTGTGACTACAGTCTTGTTGGCACATGTCACAAAGTGGTTTTCCAAATATGATATGCCCATCTGAATTGACACATATTAAGGAGAAACCAAATGCTTTGTGATACGCTTTTTGGAGTTTGTCGAATGTTTGCTTGGTGAGCAAACTGTTGAGTTCGATTTGGCTGATTTGCGGTTTTTTGCTCATATGTGGTTTTTCTTGACTCGTTTTTGTTTTGTTGGCTTGCTGATGTGCGTTTCATAATCATACAACACCTATTGTATGATTTCAAACATTATGTTATGTTCTTCTTATGAAAATTTGCTACTTAGATATTAGTGCATCGTATTCACACCGTTCCTTGGCGTTGCCCATGTTGCACCTTGCTTGTGATGGCAAGGTGGATATTGAATGGTCTGTGGTTCATTCCACCATCAATGATGATGTGCACGCCATTTCTGCGCGGGTACTTGAAACACAACCTGATGTGGTGTTGGGCACGTTGTTTTTGTTTACGCACGTCCAAATGTTACGCACGCTTAGGCGGGTACGTGCGGTTTTGCCCGAGACACAAATCTTTTTGGGTGGACCTGAATTTTTGGGTGAGAATGAGGACTTTCTTAGACGCGAAAATTTTGTGGATGCAGTGTGTCGAGGTGAGGGTGAGTTGGCATTGCCTAAATTGTTGCAAAGCAGAGCGGACAAATCGGTGTGGAGCGATTTGCCGGGTTTGTGCTGGTTGGGTGATGAGGGTGCGTATTTTGACAATGGCACGGGTGCGTTGAATGAAGATCAATGGAATGAATTGCCACCGCCGTCGGAAAGTAAATTCTTTGATTGGTCGAAGCCGTTTATTCAGATAGAAACGAATCGTGGATGTGCACAGTTTTGTACGTTTTGCACAAGCTTTCGTACGGGACCGACACGTTGGTCACCTTTGGATCGGTTGCGTGGGGTACTGAAACATGCGCGTGCTGAGGGTGTGAAAGAGATCCGAATTTTGGATCGTACGTTTAATGCAACACCGCGTCAAGCCATTGATCGGCTGCGTTTGTTTGCCGATGAGTTTTCTGATTTGCGTTTTCACTTGGAGATTCACCCAGCCTTTTTGCCACAGCATTTTAAGGATACGCTTGAAGAGATGCCTGATGGATTGTTGCATTTGGAAGTGGGGCTGCAAACGACACACCCGGAGGCATTGGTTGCTGCAGGTCGGGCGGGTAAACCCGAGGTGAATTGGCAAGGTTTGGCGTTTTTGTGCGGGCTTAAAAATGTGGATGTACACGCCGATTTGATTGGGGCATTGCCGCGTTTGAATTTGGATCATCAGGTGCGCGACTTGGCTGCATTGAGCAAGTTGAGACCGGCAGAAATTCAGCTCGAAATTTTGAAGATGTTGCCTGGGACACCGATTGCACGGCAAGCAGATGAATATGGTGTTCGGCACGCGCCCGATCCACCTTATGAGGTGTTGCAAACGCCTGAAATGCCCAGTGCCGATGTGCAAACGACGGTGAATCTATCGCGGATCGTGGATCGATTTTTTAACCAACCTGTGTTGCAGCCTTCTGTGCTTGCAGTGGTTGAAAAAGACGAATACTTTTATTTGAATTTTCTAAATTTTTTAAAGGGCAAAACCGATCCGGCACCGCCTATGAGTTTAAAACGACGGGCACAATATCTACATTCATATTTAGAGGAAGCACACCCCGAGCTTGTTGATTTGGTGGCTTATCATTGGTTGTTGTCTGGGCAATCGGCAGACAGTGCCGTGGGCAATGTGGCGCGATGGAAACAAGGCGTGCCCGATAATATGGTTCAAGTTTATGGTAATGGGGATGTGACCTATGAAGGACAAATTTGGGTGTTAGATATGCAAGGCGGGAAGGCGTTTTTTGTGTTTGATCGCAAACACGGGAATTTGCCTGTGGCGGTGTTTCGGGAAGCGGATCAGACAGCAGATGGTCAAGAGGGAGTGGTAAAAGCAAACGAGGTGCTTGTATAAAATTGGGTTTTTTTAATTTTCAAGTTTGAGTGTTTTGAAATAGTCGCGTGGAATATTGTTCTGCGCGCTTTTTTATATAAAAATATGTTTTTGAGAGCAAATTATATCTGTGTAGAGCATAATTACTTGTTTTATAGGTTTAATTGTATTTGTGCTCTGTTAGACAAATTTTATAATAATACCTTTGGATTTAGTTATTTATGAGAATTTGATGGTAAGATCTGTTACAAAGTTTTGAATGTGCAACATTCTTGGATTACCCCGTGTATTTCCCCCAGCCATTTATGGCTGGGCTTTTTTTGGTGTTCCCCTTTCGACTTGGTCAAAAGTAGATGTGAGCAAGAAATGGATCTTATGTCTCTACATGGTTTTGGATGCACTTCGTGGCGCTTGCACCACATTATGTGGTGGGAATTTTAGAGGGTGAAACACTTGATTTTGGAACCGCTTACCAGATAAACGCCCGCATCATTTGCTGTTGCAAATGAGCATGGTGCAGGTAGGGGTGCTTGTTCTTCTACGTTCCCTTTAAAGTCCACTGTCCACAGTTTTCCTGAGTCATCACTCACAAGCAGCCCTTCTTTTAGTGGCTTGAGATGTTGGATGCCGCGATCAAACAGGTGGTGCCATATGGGCTCGCCTGTCAAATTGTAACAAAGCAAAAACCCTTGGCTGGTTTTGGCCCATATGCGGTCTTCGGTTCCGTGTATGTAGATGCCTGTTACTTGCCCGCCAGGTTGCTTTTGCCAGCTTTGGTGCCAGCTGTTGTTTTTGTGTTCGAACAGGTGCAGGTTTGTGCCTCGACTTGCGCCGCATCCGATGAAGTGACGTTCTCCACATTGTCCAAATGCAAGTGCTGTAAGCATGCTGGTCCAGCCTTCTACACGCAGTTCGGCTGTTAGGTCGCCGTTTGGGCTGAGAATGCGACAGGTGGATTGATCGCTTAGTATGTCTCCGCCGACCACGATTTTGGGGTTTCCTGAGCCTTCTATATCGGCCACCCTCACGCGTCCGGGCACGCCTTCGTTATATCGCCAGCGCCAGCGTTCGAGTCCTTTTTTGTTGAAGCATCGCATTTGAATATCGCCGCAACCGACTGCAAAGAAAGGTTCTCCTTCACACATGCCACCCGCAACTTGTATGGCTGCGGGTGTGGACAGTTCCCACCAAGGCCATGGGCATGGCTCTCGCTCAATTGTCGTTGTCCAGAGGTGTTCACCCGTGTGATCAACGCCTGTTAAACTTGCTGGGCCGTGTCCTGCTGCTAAGAGGGTTGACTCGCCTTGTGCCACGCCGATATCATGTATTGGGCCTTCGAGCTTTTTTGCCCAGACGCTGTTGCCCTCTGCATTCACGAGGTTTATTGTTCCCGTTTGGGTGCCTACAGCGATTGATCCATCTCTGAGCAGACAGTGTGCGGTAATTTGGTCTTTGGCATCAAAAAAAGCGTTTGCGCGGGGTGTTTCTTTTGACTGGAGGCGTTTGGCTGTTTTTGGTTTTGGGTGTTTGATTTTAAATGATTTTAAGGGTTCTTGTATTTTGCCGTTTGATATAAAAATATCGGTTTCTGTTTGGGAAAGGTGGATGGGTGTTTCTTTGGGCGCACATCCTTGGACAAGGTGAATGAGACGCACGGATTCTCCGGCTTTGAGATGTGTTGCTTCTCGGGCGGTAAAGGCTGTCAGCAACATTTCATCTGTGCAATACCGCTCTTTCCAAAGCGCGTGATCGTCTTCTTTTTTGTATCGCAAATGAACGGGTATTTCGGCGAGGCTTAAATGCGATGGTTCGCACAAACTTTCTATTCGAACATCAACGTTATCAACACACGGGCTCATTCGTTTGCCCTGGGCTTCGCAGTCTTTCAGTGTCAGTTGGGTCGGCGTACGAAAATGCGCTTCTACTGCAAAGTCTCCGGGTTCATTTGCGGTTACTGTGTCGACAAAGACGGCACATCGATTGGGAAATACATGAACTTCTCGCACCCAGTCTGCGCCCGCATACTCTCTTAATCTAAGCCGAAGGTAGATGGTGCCTGTAGCATCGGTTTCTTGTGCTTCTAAGATTGCGAAGCCGGGAATAAGGCCTGTTTCACCATTTTGCACAATGGTCACACTGGAATGATGTTCTGGGGCTGAATGGACAAAATTATCTTCCTGCACAATGAGTGATATACCCAGACGCGCATATTCTAAAATGCCGCCGGCATCATCGTAGGAATGGCTGCCGCCGCCGAGCCCGTCGATGAGTAAATAGTCGTCTGTGAGCGTCCAGCCTGTTCTTACTGCGAGTTTGTCGAAGCATTGGTCTATGGGTGCCGATGGGGCACGTGTGGCAACAAGGGGGGCCATTGTGGGGTCACGTGCCCATACGTGATAGACGAGTGGATCGATGGGGATGACTGTTACGCCGATCATATCTTTGGGCACTTGGGGTTTTATGCCAATGTCGAACGCTCTGGGCGGTGTGGTCAGCGATGCGAAGTGACGGTTTGGCGGTGCGAGATCGTGTACAAACCGGAACCGCCCATCTTGGTAATAGGCTGCCGCTGCTCGAAGGCTTGGGCCTGGGAACTGTCGTCTGAGATCGCCATCTCCGGCGGTGGGCAACCAGCCGCTGTTGTTGACCACGGCCATGGCGCATTCTGCTGCTTGGTGGGCGCCGCCTTGCTCAAAATATTGATGTGTCGGATCGTGCAATGCGTGGGCTAACATGACGGGTTGAGACATCCACCACCCGTGGCATAAACCGTCGCACAGGGGTTTCCACGAGGAACCGTAAACTTCATGTACGGGGCGTGCAGCTGTTCGCCATCTTTTGGGGCCTGAAAGTTTGGGTAAGTGCGTTTCGAAATAATCGGCTGCAACGGTGAGTGACAACGCGGGGATCAGTTCATGATTTTGTCTTGGCACGTGGGGGCTTTGGCCGCGTTGGCATTGTGCCACATATTGCCAGCCTTCTTCGCTTTCTGCCCATCCGTAGATAAATTGTGTAATGGCCAGTCGTTCTTCTGTGCTGAAGAGATCCATGTCTTCAACAAGCCGCCAGGGTAGAATGCGTGTCAAACTGTATAGGTGTGTTTGCACAAGTTTATCATTCTTTTCGTAACCGCAGGCGATGAGCGCTTGCCATGATTTTCGATAGGCCTCGCCCACTTCTGGTTCACCGGTTAGATAGTAGAGATACCCTTTGCTGTCTCCGAGTGTGGTGTTGGCAACTTGCCAGGCGACGTCTGGCAGGGGTTCTGTTCGGAAGGTTTTTGTTTCGTCATCGGACAGGGGCAGTCGTGTCACTTTCAAGGTTTTTAAATGGGGAATCGAATGGCCAAGTTGTGAGATGAAAACGTCACAGCCTTCTTGTGCACCCTCTGCATCACTGTAGCCTATCAGAATGATATTGTGCCCTGAACCGAGCGGATCGCACAGTGTTCGCAATTCATAACCGCCGGGCCCGGGGTACCACAAGTCTGTTGCGCAGAGAAAACGATAATAGAGGGTTTGTATACAGTGGCTGTCGGCGAGGTTGCCGACTACGATGGTTGGGCCGTTGGCCGTTGTTAAAAATTCACCCGCTGGATCCGGGAGAATTTCTGATTGGATACCTTTATTTTGCAATGCAGCCCGAATACGTTTTGCCACCTGTTGTCCATGTTTTGAACGGGGCGCGGCAATATAGATGGGGGCACTATTGGCAAGTACTGTTTCGGTTTTGAGAATGCGAGGGTGTTCGATGATCATGTCTTCTCCAGATGTACAGATATGTTCATTCAACGGTAATTTTTCTTACCAGAATGGTTTTGCATGGGTCGCCGTTTGTGTTGGGACAATTGAAATTGGAATAGGTGAGCAAGGCTTCGTGATCGGAAATGGCGAGCAGGTCTGAATAGGAGCAGGTGTCTGTTTGATAGGATAGGGGTTCGACCACGTCGATGCGATCTTCCCAATTTTTACCAGAGGGGTCGTTTGTTGCACGCAGATAAAGTCCGGGGCGTCCGTAGGTGGATAGGGTGACGCCGTTTTTGAGCGTGAGGAGGGCGGGCCATACGCCGCAATCGTCGAATGGCGTGGGTGTGGACCACGTAAGGCCATCGTCGGTAGAGTGGGCGATGTAGAGGGGGCCAATGCCGTTGGCGTCGGTGGTGCGCAAGAGGCAAAGTAGGGTGCCGCCGGGTAGGAACGCGAGATTGGGCTCGGTGAAGCCATCGCGGTCTTGTGCGTGTGGGTCTGCTGATGGGGTGGGTTGATAGGGTATCGTGCTTCGGCAGTTCCAGGTGTGGCCGTTGTCTGTTGAATGTAGGAAAACGGCTTCGTAGTATTGTGAGATTTTGTTGTTGAGATAGCGTTTGATATAGATGACGCCCCAAAGGCTGCCATTGGGTGCTTGGGTTATGCGGTGCATCCACGGGAATGTTAAAACGCCCATATAAATGCCGCGGATAGCGCCTGGGATATTGACCGTGGCGTATTCTTCTTGCCAGGTATCGCTTCCTGCTGGTAGGCGAGCAAAACGATATCCCGCAAGATCGGAGGGCATTTGGGTTGCATCGAAGGCGATGATTTCGTTGCGATATCCGCCGAATGTTTTGCCAATGGAGGGCGGGAGTTTGTCTTGCACGGTTTCTGGGGCGACGGAGCGTAAGGGAACTTGACGGAGGAGGTCGCCGTTGGGGCGTGTGAAAATGATGGCATTGGCTGAGACAGGAATGTCATCAGGTGATGCGGGGTGCCAAGTCTGTCCTTCGTCGGAGGAGACAGACATGCCAGCCGGTTTGCCGTAGGCAGTGGCGGAGTCGGCTTCGACGTGATAACCAACGGCGAGTCTGTTGTCGGGTAGTCTTTGAATGGCCGGGAATTGCCACGGCCCCCAGTTGCGCAGGTCTGCAGGTGCTTGAGAGATGATGACCGGATCGTGTAACTTGATTTTCATGAGGGGTACTTTCTGTTTTTTTGTTGGGTAAATTGGCGTGTGAAAGATAGCGCGTCTTGGTTTTGTATCCAATGGTATTTTTAAGTTTGCACATACATAGACGAAGAACCGCCGGGTTCACAAAGAGCCGGGCGGTTGTGCATTTTTAAATCAGCAATGTTGTATCAGGGAAAATTAGACGACCAACGCCGGGTTGTGCTCATGTTGGTTATTTGAGCTTTTCAAAAAGCTCAGAATTGGATGCTCGCCTATCAAAGGTGAGCACATATTCGCATCCTGAAGCACGCGCAGAATGAGCAATGAGCAAGTCTGAAAGATCCATTTTGGTTTTTCGTGCTTGAGAGAGTGCATCTAAAATAGCAGGCAGGGCCTCCATTTCCGCAGCAGTGAGAACCGGGCGGTTTTGCAAGATGTGGATAGGATGAAATAGGTCTCACCTCCAGAATTCAGGTAGAATCAGACCCTCCGCACTTTTGTCATCAGCAACTGCTCCTGATTGATGCACAGTAATCCGGCATTTTGCGCGTGTGCAAACCATCCCAACGGATATCCGTTTAGGCGATATTGGTTCATGATCTGATCATCTTGAACAATGAACATTTCCTTTAGGTTCCAGAGCGCTGTGCAGCCATTTGAACTGGCGTACATTCCCCGCAAAGATTGCGCAATATGCATGGACATCACCTGTTTTCCTGTACCATCAAAACAAACCAACCCCCCAAACTGTTCTGCCACATAACAGCGTGCTGCCGCTGCCGAATCGTTCGGTACCACCGATAGTGCAACGGGTGACCCACCCAATCCCACATCCCAAAGGGGATCGCCAGTGGTCTTGTTGTAGGCGGTGAGCTGGTTGACGGCTCCGTGGCGTAATACGATCACTTGGTCTGGTGCTTCGTTGATTAATGGACCGACCCAAAAATCACGCACGCCGCACGAGTCCCATCCGCCCATTGATCGGCCCATGGCGTTTATGCTGCGGTCAAAGTTGATGCCTTCCTCTGCTTGGGGGGAGAGTGACCAAGCCCGAACGGTTGAGCCGCAGGTGAGATAGCTGTGCCCTACGAGAAATTGTAGTTGGTTCGTGTGTGCGGAAGTGTGTGCTTGAATTTGGTCTGGCCATCCGTAGGGGCTTACCACATCGTCTATTAGGATGCCGGTTTTTGCGTTGAGAAAGTTGAGGCTGGTGCCGCCTGTGCCAATGGCGACGATGTCTTGATCACTTGCTGGATCGTGTGCGACGGAGAGTGCGCCTATGATGGGTGTATTTAGGAACCACCATGGCCAGAAAGCACGCTCTTCGCGGAACTGACAGGCGTAGTGCCATTGTTTGCTACCTTCGTTATTGAAGCGGATGACTTGCCCGGAATGTGTACCAACGAAGAGGTCATTATTAAAGAAGGTGAGTGCGGTGATAGAGGTGTCGCACTGGGTTGTCCAAGTTGTATTCCCTTCTGCATCGAGAAGTATCACATGGCCTTGTTTTGTGCCCAATGCAATGGCGTTTGTGGTTTGTGTCCATGTGGATACTTGATCGGGTAGATCGAGCGTCCAGCGTGTTGGCAATGTGGGGTGTGCTTTGTGTGGTTGATGAGTGGGTTTGGTTTGGTGGACTTCTTTTTGTTTTGTTTGTGGACCGATGCTGATTGCCATTTCTCCGTTTGTTATTTCTTTGGCGAATTGGTGTGTTTCGTTTGGGCCTTGGACGGTCCACTGTGTGTCGTGGGTATTTAAGTGATAGATCGGATGGGTTGTTTCGACAGCGGCATGTAATAATGTGGCGACGGATATTTCCCCATCTTGAGCATGATGGTTTGTTGTGGCGTGCAACATGGTTTCCGAAATGGGTGGGGTTTCTAAGGGGGCGCCGAGTGCGGGGTAGGTGTTGGTTTCGGATGTGAGATGGAGACCTTTGGAGACTTGTACATAGAACTGTCCGTTTAGATCAGAATTAAAATTGAGTGTTGCCAACTCGTTATCAATGTTCAAGGTTTGTCCGGCACATCGCCAGTTTACACCGAGTGTGAATGGATCGTTGGGTTCTATGAATACGCGGTCGACAATGAGGACGTAGGCGGTGGGTTTCCAAAAGATCTGGCGAATCCACCGGCACAGGCCGGGTGTGTCGATTTGATATGAGAGCAGGTGCCCGTTAGCGACTTCGTTTTGTGTGAGCAGCTTTGCGCCTTCGGCCATGCCGGTACCCAAACCCCCTATATTGGCTGTGACGGTTGAATGTCGCCACGGGCTGGCGCAGTGAGGAAAGAGGGGCATTGCATCGGAGGTGATGAGGCGTTGGCCAAAACGTTCATAGGCGGCGAGTGCGCCCACATTGGGCAGGCTTTTGCCACCGCTGCGCATGCCAATGACCATGAGATAATCGTCTTCTACTGACCAGCCACTGCGTGCTGTGGCCCGGTCGAATCCTTGGTTTGGTTTTATGGAGGGTGCTTGCCATTGCCGCAGGCGTTCGTTTGTGGGGGTGATTCTAAGGCCGATTTCGTTTTTGGGTTCGCGTGCTTCGATGTCTCCTCTGTAGGCTTGACCTGCTGAGAATTGTAGGACGCGATCCATACCTTGTTTTACTTGGTGCTCTCGCAAATTGGCGACAAAGAGATAACGTCCGTCGTTGAGTAAGTGCGCCAATTTGCGCATGAGGTTGTAGGGATAACGACTCGCATCTGTTTGGGGGCCGGTTACGAGTTGACCGGTATTTGTACACAAACCCATGACGCGTTGTGCCCAGAGATTGATGTGGGGATCGTTGGCGATTTTGTTTGGGCAACTGAGCAGCATCCATTCGAGGTAGACTTCGAGGTAACTTGCATATCCTTCGGTGAGGCCGGTGAGAGGAACGTCGGTGCCTGACTGGGCTTGGAAATAGGTATCGGCGATGGTTCGATCCGTGAGCCATTTGGCTTCACCGGTTAGGCGATAGAGCCAGTCTGCGCCGACCCATAGGTTGAGTGCATCACAGGCATGATGGCGGCTGAAGATTTCGGTTTCTTTGGAGGTTTCTTGGATCAAATTTATAGTGGCAATGCCGCTTTCTTCTATGAGATAGGTGCGGATTGCTTGGGTGATTTCATCTCGGTCGGTGTCGGTGAAAACGGGACACGGATTTAACAAAGACCAGAGCTGAAACATGCGTATAGATTTGTAGTGGTAGAGTGTTTGAAGGGCACCGGAACGCATTTCTTCGAGTAGTGTTTGGTGGTAGGCTTTGGCGTCTTCGAGGTCGCCCGTGTAGAGGTATCGCAGGCCGAGTTGGGAAGATCGGGAAAAATGGTAATTGTCGGCGTGGGGGCCGTACATGCCGAGGCGTAGGAGGTGATTGCTTATAGAGTCTCCTGTAAAGCCAGATTCATAAGGTTTTTCAGGAAGGGCACTTTCGGGTGTGAGGATTGGGCTTGCGGCTGTGCCGAGGCAATCCATTCGGTCTTGAGGTAATGGCAGGTGACCTTGGCCTAATTGCACTTGGAGTTGCCAAGGGATTTGCCCATTGGGGTTTGTCTGGAGTTGTTCGATGAATTGGTGGGTGGCTTCTCGCACGCCTTGGGGATCGCTGCCACCCAGGATCAGGACGTGATCGCCCTGTTTGTTGGGTGATGGAATGAATTGTATGAGCCAACCGTTGGTGCCGGGATACCAGCGGTCAGCGAGAGTGTTCCAACGATAATAGAGAGATGCTATGAACGGGTTGTCGGCCAGGCACCCAAGAGCGATGGCGTGTTGGGTGGGTAATGCTTGGACTGCTTGATCACCAGAAAGAATATCCAATTGGACATTGTAATGCGCACGAACAGAGTGTACGAGTTGCTCGGCTTCGTTGTTGAGGGAGCCGTCTGGTGGTGTGACAATGACGGCATTTTTTTGGCCTGCTTGAGCGAGATTGAGTGTGTTCACGGTTTGAGCCATTTCTTGAGAAAGGCCAAGCTTTTTTCCATTCGAATTTCGTGCCCACCTTCGTGCAAGTCAATTTCGATTCGATCTTCAATGCCAAGTTTTTTGTAATGTTCACGGGTTTGTTCGTATTCTTGTAACATCATAGGCCACCAAGCTATGCCGTCGGCTTTGCCTTGTTCGATTAACAATGGGCGCGGGCAAATGAGAGATGCCAAGTCGCTGTCGGTAAACTCTCGCAACCAGCCAGGTATCCAAATGTGTTCTTCATTTACAGATAAAAAGCAAGAGTAGCGTGGGTCATCGACGGCCATTTTGTGCCGTCTGTCATTAAACCAAGCACAGACCACGCCTGCTTTGATGCGTGGGTCAAGCGGTGTTGTGAACATGGTGTAAGCACCACCGAGACTGATGCCGTACATGGCTGTGCGTTCAATGTCGATTTCTTCGCGGGTTTCGAGATAATCGAGCAGGCGCTGGGTACGGTAGATTTCGAGGCCCCACAGTGTTTTGCCTAACAGTTTGCACAGGCGTTCGAGACGGGCACGTGGTGGGGCACCGCTAACGTTCATTGGGGCGATAACAGCAAAACCTTCTTCGGTCAATTGACGACCGTAACTTTTGTAGATATTGGCTGAATCGTCGAGGCCAAAGACTTTTTCGGGGGAGGAGCCAATGCCGTGTTGGGCAATCACGAGAGGTGCTGGGTTCTTGCGATTTTTA
>JABIFK010000920.1 GCA_018650745.1 Candidatus Latescibacterota bacterium
AAAAGCACATCATTCTGAAAATTTAAAGTGTTACTTCAGCAAAACAATTCTCCGTCTCCCAAATCACCACTTTTACCAATTGCACACCCGTGCCCTTCAACTGCTCTGGACCAACCACATTCAACAAATAATCACCCATATTCTCAGCTGTTGGATTCAATGGCAAAGCGAAATGTTTGTGCCCCGCCATTTTTCCTTCAAATAATTCTCGCAGATCCTCATCTTTTTTAAAAAACACAAATCCATGATCCCAGTTTTCATCCACCCATCCTCCTAACTTTTCTTTTAATATCGAAAAATCAATCACCCGACCAATCTGATCCAAATCACCGGCTTCGGCATGAAAAAACACCACATAATTATGACCATGCATATGCGCACATTTGCCTTCGTGCCCCAAAACCCGATGACCAGAACAAAATTGAACACGACGAACAGCTTGTACTTTTGACATGTGTTCCTCCTCACAACTCAAAATCGGCACGTATATCACCCATGTTACTTGGAAAATGACCGAGGGTCAACCAGCATTTGTATAGAAAGAGGGATAATTTTAAGGGTTTACACTCACCACCAGATCTATTAAATTGCCACACGTTCTAAAAAGGAAACCACCATGCTCATCGCTACGGCCACGCATGTTAAGGAATTGTGACCTTTTTCACTTTTCATTTTCTTTTCCTATTGGAGTCTCTATGGCACACCACAATTTCACACCCACACACTATCATTCCACCATCGGTTGGCACGAACCAGTCTTAACCATCCAAAGCGGTGATACAGTCACAACCACAACCGTTGACGCTGGAGGCAAAGACAAAGACGGCAATCAAGCAACCCCACGCGGCAACCCACAAACCGGGCCTTTTTATATCGAAGGTGCCGAACCCGGCGATTCTATTGCTGTCACATTCGACCACCTCATGCCCAATCGC
Source organism: Candidatus Latescibacterota bacterium (assembly GCA_018650745.1). Lineage (GTDB taxonomy): Bacteria > Latescibacterota > UBA2968 > UBA2968 > UBA2968 > JABIFK01. The sequence goes on from JABIFK010000920.1 coordinate 936, forward strand.
GCGTGGGGGCATACTTCTGCGCGTATAGCCGCCAATGTGCTCGACCCCGGTTATGTACCCAAATTCGATGACAACATCACCCGCATCATCTGGGCAATTGATTTTGAAAATGGCACAGCCAGCCCAGCAGAAATGTGTGAAGGACGCGACCAAACCACACTAGGCGATGGCCAACCCACAACAGGCTACCTCAAAGATCTAACATTGCCTCTCAATCCACATCCAGGTTGCTTTGGTGTGGCCCCGCCTCGTGAGCAAGCCATTTCTACCGCCACATCATCAACACATGGTGGCAACATGGACTACAAACGCTTCAATCAAGGCACCATTGTTTATTTGCCTGTTTTTGCCGAAGGGGCTCTTTTTCACATTGGTGACGGACACGCCCTTCAAGGCGATGGTGAGATTGTGGGCACAGGTATTGAAATCTCATTTGACGTCACATTCACCGTTCACCTACACAAAGGCAAAACCATTGGCTGGCCACGCGGTGAAAACGATACGCATATCTTTACCGTAGGCAATGCAAGACCCCTTGATCAGTGTATCGAACATGCCACCACAGAAATGATCCACTGGCTCAAATCTGACTATGGCATTGATGAACGAACCGTTCATGTGCTTTTGGGTGAAGCTGTAGAATATGACATGGGCAATATGTTTGACCCTGCTTATACCATGGTTTGTAAAGTACCCAAAAGTGTGCTTGAAACAATGGGCGCAAAAAGATCTTAGAGTCTGTAAGGCGATATTTGCCGTCCATCTTTCACTTTTGCCTTTTTACTTTTTACTTTTACCCAAAGGTACGCATGAGCCAAGACCATATCCTCAAAGTTCGCAATCTTAAAAAATATTTTCCCATTCAAAAAGGCTTATTCCGCCGTACCGTAGGCCATGTAAAATCTGTTGATGGTGTTGACTTTGATGTAGAACGAGGTGAAACACTCGGACTGGCAGGTGAAAGTGGTTGCGGCAAAACCACCACCATTCGCACCATTTTGCGTGCTCACCCACCCACCGACGGACAAGTGATTTACAACAATGGCGAACAAGACATTGACCTGTTCGCCCAATCCAACGAAGCACTCAAACCCTTGCGTGCCGAACTACAATATGTCTTTCAAGATCCCTATGGATCACTCGACCCACGCATGACCGTACGCGACATTGTCGCCGAACCTCTTCAAATTCACAACATGGCCACCGGCCGCGAACTCAGCGAACGCGTCGCCGATCTCATGCAACGTGTCGGCTTAAATCCTGCGCACCTCAATCGGTATCCACACGCATTTAGTGGCGGTCAGCGCCAACGCATTGGTATTGCACGCTCTATTGCACTGCAACCCAAACTCATCATGCTCGACGAACCCGTATCTGCCCTTGATGTTTCAGTGCGCGCTCAAGTCCTCAACCTACTCATGGACTTGCAAGAAGAATATGCACTCACTTACCTCATTGTCGCTCATGACTTGGCCATACTCGAACGCATTTGTGACCGCATAGCCGTCATGTTTCTCGGCCATATTATGGAACTGACCAACAGCAATACCCTCTTTGCCGAACCGCTACATCCTTATACAAAGGCACTGCTCTCTGCCATACCCATTCCCAATCCACGTATTCAAAACAAACGCGAAATTCTCCAAGGTGATGTGCCCGACCCTTCAGATTCACCTGATGGGTGCAAATTTTGTGGCCGTTGCCCATTGGCCGAATCACGTTGCTTTAGCGAAGAACCCGAGCTGCGTGAAGTGCAACCCAATCACCTTGTGCGATGTCATTTGGTATAATGACCGATCACATTCAAAACCTTTGGGCATCACTTGTTCCCAATCATCCACAGATTAAAACGCACCAACCGATTTCCCAATCGCGTTATCACAACGTTTGGAAAATCACCACAACCGACCAAGCAATCTTCGCGGTCAAACATCATCTGTTTGCCACACTCACCCATGGCAAACCTTACGACCTACTCACCGTAGAAACAAACGTCACCACCCAACTGCTAAAAGAGGGTGTTTCTGTTCCACCAATTGTGGCAACCAGCCCCGAACATGGTCTGGCAATATAT
>JABIFK010000629.1 GCA_018650745.1 Candidatus Latescibacterota bacterium
CAGCCCCTGCATGACACCTGCTTCACCCTTAACATAAGGTCGCAACTTTGCATCGTCGTTAAACGTTGATTTTTGCGACAATCCCACACTCATCATCGTTGTATCATACCGCCCACCACCATCAGCTGCCGGATACCGACAATAACAAAATGTCAAACCCAAATTGTCTGTTGCATTCCCCCGAGTCGCCAAACGCATTTTCATTCCCAAAGCATTTCCCCACGCATTGGCAAAATCCACGGACCCTTTCGGCATTTCATATACCCCCCCAATTTCCACAATCCCCTCCGCGTACCCCTTCCTCGCAGTTATTCCCACGCCAAAACAACACACCATAAAAATATATAAACAATATTTCATAACACCCTCCTGCGTCTATCCGGCTGTTACAGAACCCATTACATAAACAATACCCCAAATTCAACCAAACTGTCGATAGCAATTATCGTCCCTTGTTGATCTTTAAAACCCAACCCTTTCCAAACACCCAGTGTATATCCACAAAATTGCCTTTGACTTTTGAGCTCTTGAGAACCGGATTCCGTATCCCTCCTTAGTTCTTTTTTGCAAATCCCCAACGTGTATACAAATTTGCCTTTGAGTTTTGGACAGTTAAGGGCTGAGTTCCGTGCGCCTCCTCATTTTCTTTTTTCCGTGCCTTTCCGTGATCGTGATTTATTCTTGACAGGTGTACATATGTTCACTATATTTTGCACGGACATTCGGCTCTCCCAAAGATCCGAAACCAAACAGGCCGGTTCGTCCCCACCGAACCGGCCTGTCTATTTTCCCAAATGAATATCTACAGAGGAATTTATGCCAACAGACCCTTTCAAGTCCATCCTGAGACCCCGCATTCGCGAGCAACTGCCCAAGGCGCTCAAAGAAGCCAGCCCCATTCAAGTGGCACGTGCCCTCATCGAAAACCACCGTGCATGGCGGGTGCGCTTAGCACGTGCCGGAAAAGGCATTATTCACACCCGCTCAGGTCTCGATTGGATGCACACACCCAACATAGAAACCGGCATCGCCATCACGGGCATTGCCGAAGAAGAAGCCGAAACACAGCTTAACAATGCCTTCACCTTCTTCTCGCGCAAACGCAACCCCATTCCCGTTTCCATCACCGCCGGCGACAGCTCTGGCCCCCCCGATCTGATGGGCCGTCTTGCCGCATGGGGCATTCAACCCCATTTTCAACCCGGCTTGGCTGCCAATCTAAGTGCCTTAAATATGAATCTCGAATACCTGCCCAAACTCACTTTATCCTTTACCCAAGAAACACACATACACCCCGAATGGCATCCACAAACCCATCGCATTTATGAACGCACTCAAATCATGCGCCCAAAACGCGTGTGGCATTTGGTTGCCCATTACAAACGCAAGCAAGTTGGGCACATTACCTTGCACATCGGCGCAGGTGTTGTTGGCCTCTACGATCTGATTGTAGATCCCGACACGCGCCAACAGGGCATTGGGTCAACACTCACCTTGGGTGCCTGCCTTTTTGCCAAGAAGCTCGGGTATCACCATACCGTCTTAACAACACCCAAAACAGCGCTCTTTCGACACATCGGTTTTGGCAAAGTCAATCGGATGCTCATCACCACCCACCCCTCAATCGACTTACGTGGCCGCCCTCAAGACCGCGACTTGGCCATTGCTCAAGCTGCCAGTTTGGGTGAACGCGGTCGTTTTTGCAAACTCCTGCGCCAATATCCCAAAGCCCTCACTTGGAAATCGCGCGCTGGGCTCACACCACTTCACATTGCCATAGCCGCAGGTCGTCCAGACTTTGCCTGTTGGCTTATTGACCGAGGCGCAACAATCGACGCGCAAACAGTCCGCGAATTGGGTTTGAAATAGAAAACACGACCAAAACACACTTAACAGTGATCAAAACAGACCCGATGTACATCACCCATCGGGTCTGTTTTATTTTGTGCCTCCGCGCAGATTGTCTCATATTAACTCAGATGTAGGATATCTTGTCGCATCAAACCGAGTAAGCATCCAATGTGCTCGAACATAGATGATATTAAAAGACATCCAATTTGGATATGAGGTCTGATCATGAAACGCTTCTGTTTTCTTTTCATTGTTTTAACCCTCTTTTCCTGCGAAGGTTTGCCCGACAATCCTCAAGGTTTGCGTGCCTTAGCAGACAAAATGGAAACCCAAAAAGACACCTACGACAAAGCCTACGACAACTGGGGGTCTGGTGATGTCGCATCCACATTTACGGCCTATTTAAATGGTGATACTGTCGCATTTATTGAAGAACATATGACCCGCGGTACTTCGGGCCGATCCATCAACCGCTATTATTTTTTCGACGACCTACTTTTTGGTTACCGCGAAAACCGCACCAACAGCGACACCACCCATGTTGAAATCGAAATTCTATTTGATGTCAACGGCGAGATCCTTATCGCAAACCAAAAGAAAGACAAAAAGCCCATTGCTATTGACAGTTACATTGCTTCAATGGCAAAAAAACATGGCCAAACCTTACGTGAACTGGCCAAAGATGCACCCCACATTCAAAGCAAGTAATTTGCTACAATTGATAAAGTAAGTCGTGAAACAAAATAAAGTATATCTTTTAAAATCAACCGATAACACAACAAAAACCACCCTCTCCCTTTTTTAGAGAGAGACACAGAGGGATTTGTCAGCAATCATTCGTTTTTATATTTGTTTGACACATTCAATAGTTTTTGCTTTGTGACTTATCATTCTTTAAAGGGCATATATATGGACGAATTTCGCATTGGTTTAATCGGATGCGGTGGCATTGCTCACCGTCACATCAATGGATACCGCGCCATCGCACACGATTTGGGAACCGTCGTTGCAGGTTGCGACCCCAACAGCGGAACCTTAGACAAATTTAGCGATCAATACGAACTCTCCCATCGCTTCAGCGACACCAAAGACCTCATCGAATCTGGAGAAGTCAATGTCATCGCATTGCTCACCCCACCTGCGGTACGCGCCGATGTGATCTTCCCTGCCATCGAAAAGGGCATCCACATCCTCATCGAAAAACCCTTTGCCGAAAACCTCGCCGATGCCGAGTCCTTCGTCGAAGCCGCCGAACAAGCCGGTACCGTCTTGGCTGTCAATCAACAATTGCGTTTCATGCCCGATGTCATTGCCCTACGCGACATCATCGAATCTGACGAAATCGGTTCGCCACGTGTCATCACCCACGACCAATTTCAAAACCGCACCCAATTTGGCGGATGGCGAACCGAAGAACAACGCCTCGAAATCAGCATTTTCAGCATCCACCTCCTCGACCGAATCCGCAGTCTCATGGGCAAATCACCTACCGCTGTCTCAACTGTCACCCGCGCCTGGAGCCCCTTTGCCAAAGGTGAAACCCTCACCGCACTCACCATCCAATTTGGGGATGAATGCGTTGGTACCATGGTTTCCAGCTGGCACGCTCTTACCCAAACCGAATGCCGCTTGCGCATCGATGGCACAAAAGGCTCTGCTCAATCCCTCAAAGGACTCGTGGTCCACGACCCTGCTACCCTCACGGTGCACTCTCTAAACGGCGAACCACGCACCATAGACTGTTTCGAAGAAAACGCTTTCGTCAACGCCATGGGCAAAAGCATGAACCACCTCCTCCATGCCGCCCGAATGGGCACTCAACCGCCACACAATGGCCGAGACAATTTGGAAACCATGCAAATCGTAGACGCCGCTTATCTCTCAGCCGAACGCGGCGGTGCTCTTGTCACCATAGAAGAAGTGAAAAATATAAAGTAAAAGTGCAAGGCCAAACGGCAGAAGAATCATCTCAAATCTTGAATACGACTCGCTGGTGGGGTGGGCCGTTGTGCAGTTGGTGGGTGGCGTTGGGTGGGTGGAGGTGGGGCGTGTGGAACACGTGGAAGGGTGGGAACTGCACGGGCTGGTAAGGGTGGTTTAAGTTCGTAAAAACACTGAAGCATATTAAAGCTCCCCGCAGGGGCACATTTCTTTGCCTACTTTCTTGTGGTGTCAGACTGTGAGAAAAGTCGTAGAAGAGCCCTGTCGCCTTGAGCATAGGATTTATGGGTCAAGATATCATAAAAAAAACCAAAACGGTCTTAGGACCGTTCACGATGTGTTTTGGATGTTTTTGTGATAAAAAATAGGTCAA
>JABIFK010000666.1 GCA_018650745.1 Candidatus Latescibacterota bacterium
AATCAATATACCAGCAATGGCATCGCCTCTTACAAACTTACTGGCACCATCCATTGCACCATAAAAATCGGCCTCACGCGAAATGTTATCGCGGCGCGAGCGTGCATCTTCTTCTGAAATCAGGCCCGCATTCAAATCGGCATCAATGGCCATTTGTTTACCGGGCATCGCATCCAATGTAAACCGTGCGGCCACTTCTGCCACACGCCCTGCACCTTTTGTAATCACCACAAATTGAATGATCACAATAATGAGAAAAACCACCAAACCCAAAATATAATTGCCCTTCACCACAAACTGTCCAAATGCGGTAATAACATCACCCGCATACGCCTCACCCAAAATCAATCGGGTGGTGGCCACATTAAGTGACAGTCGGAAAAGGGTCAACACCAGCAGCAATCCGGGAAACACAGACAATTGCAACGGGTTGGTGATATAAATCGTCATCAACAAAACGAGCAAACTGAACGCAATATTAAATGCCAGCAAGACGTCTAAAAAGCCGGGCGGCATCGGAATGATCATCACCGAAATCATGCCAATCAATGCCAGAGCAAACAAGATATCGGTATATTGTGCTATGCGTGCCAGAAACTCTCTCATGCGTTTTCTCCAAAGGAGCCAAGATAGGTTAATATACTGCGATTTATACTATTTAGTCAAGCTCTGTGCCATTCAAAACCAACCATCAGCACATCTCGTAAACGAGGTTTTTTTAATTGTTTATTTGCCTTTTAATCTAAAGACATACGCCAAAACCTCAGCCACAGCCCGATACAAGTCTTCCGGAATCCCTTGCCCCACTTCTACCGATTTAAACAAAGCCTGTGCCAAAGGTTTGTTTTCGACCATTGGCACACCCGATTCGCGTGCAATTTCTTTAATCTTTTGTGCAATCAAATTTTTACCCTTGGCCACCACCACAGGTGTTGCCATTGTATCCAAATCATACTTCAATGCCACTGCAAAGTGCGTCGGGTTGGTGATCACCACATCGGCTTCCGGAACTTCATCCATCATGCGGCGGCGCGCATTTTCGCGTTGCAAAGACCGAATACGCATACGCACCTGTGGATCACCTTCTGTTTGTTTGCCTTCTTCTTTGACCTCTTGTTTGGTCATTTTGATGCTTTTGTTAAACTCATAGCGTTGATAAGTGTAATCCAAAATGGCAAGTACCAACAACGCCATGGCCGTATACATACCCACCTTAAAGACCATATGCCCCGTATATTGCAAGATATCACCCACACCCGTATCCATCAGCAAGGCAATTCTGGGAATCTCAGGAACAATCACCGAATAGCTGATAAAACCCACAATACTGATTTTTAGAATCCCTTTGGCCAGTTCAACCAAAGACCGGGTTGAAAAGATGCGCTTGGCACCTTGGATGGGGTCCAAACGATTGGGTTTAAAACTCAACGCCTCTTCATTCATCGTAAAACCCACTTGAGAAATCGAAACAACGAAAGCAGCCAGCCCCACCACCAACAAAATGGGTCCAACCGATCCAAAAAAGACCCGTGCAAACCCAATCATCTGACTTTGTATACTCATTGTAGTAAAGACGTATGTATGACTTTTGGCAATTGTACTGGCCGTAAACCCGGCCAAATCGTTATACAACATGCCACTTAAAGCATACAAACCCGACAGCGCAGCCAATAAAACCACCGCAGAATTCAATTCTTGGCTTTTTGCGGTTTGACCTTTACGACGTGATTCATCGCGCCGCTTCGGTGTTGCCTCTTCTGTTTTTTCTTGAAAAGATTCTTCAGCCATATCAGGGTTTAGGGTAAAAGATCAGGAATTCAAGTTCCGATCTCTCAATCCCATCTCTTAAGGTGTATACATGTGTTCTAAAAGAATACTCAGGTTAGGACCCAACTCATAAAACATCTTCATCAAAATGGTTTGAAACATCGGCAGTGTCATAGACATCATGCCCATGCCCACAAAAATTTTAAGCGGAAACCCCACAATAAACACATTCATTTGAGGCATTGTACGTGCCATAATACCCAAAGCAATAGAAGTTAAAAACAAAGCCACCACAACCGGAGCCGCCAATTTCATAGCCATCACAAATACGCGCGATGTCATATCAACCAATCCCGCTGCCAATAGCTCCGTCAATTGCACACCCCCCAAAGGCACCATTGCAAAACTCTCCGCCAACGCGTGTAACAAAATATGATGTCCATCGATCATCAAAAAAGTAACCATCGCAATCAAGTTCTTAAATGTACCAATAATAGAAATTTGTTCGGCCGATAAAGGGTCAATCACATTCACCACACCAAAACCAATGTCAATACCAATCACCTCACCCGCAAACTGCACTGCCACAAATACCAACCGCGACACAAACCCAAACATGATCCCCATCGTGATCTCTTTGACGGCGCCAAATACATAAGGCGCCAAATCAGTTGTTACGGCCAAAGTCACTGGCGTAGATGGAAACAATACAAGCGCCAATGCAAATGCAAACCCCGCCTTGGCCTGGCTAATCACAGCCCGGTGACCAAAAATAGGCGCTGTGGCCAAAACACCCAAGGTGCGCAAGAACACCAATAAAAACACCTGAAATTGTGCCACTGAAACATCTAGAAACGTTGTATTCATGATCTCACTTTACTTAAAAAAAGAATATCACTTCTTGGCCTGTGACGGACACTAACTCACAATTGTCGGAATTTGATTCATCAACATAATCATAAAATCGAGCAACTTCTGAATCATCCAAGGCAAAGCCACCACCAACGCCAATGACACAACCAAAATTTTAGGAATAAACGTCAAAGTCACTTCGTGAATTTGTGTAACGGCCTGCAAAATACTAATGCCCAAACCCACAACAAGCCCAGCCGCTAACATCGGCGCTGAAATCAACAACATCAAATAAATCGCCTGCTGCCCAAGATGCACCACATACTCTGGGGTCATAGTTACTCCCTTACTTAAAGCTCATCACAATAGATTGAACGATCAAATTCCAACCATCAACCAACACAAATAACAAAATCTTAAATGGCAAAGACACCGTTACTGGGGGCAACATCATCATACCCATAGACAACAACGTACTCGACACCACCATATCAATAATGATAAACGGGATGAACAACACAAAACTGATCTGAA
>JABIFK010000473.1 GCA_018650745.1 Candidatus Latescibacterota bacterium
CAGGCCCGGCATCACCAGAGACAACCAGCGTACCCCCATATAAATCAACTGGCCCCTCGGCAAAAGATAATTGATCTCGCCGAAAAATCGGCTTCTCTTGCCCGACCTCGTTTGCCACATCAATGATGTCAGCATGATTTAACATGATTTCCCGCCAAAAGCACAAGGATAACAATACATAAAGGGTATTTCCACAATACACAATGATTAAAGAACTACGAATCTCTTACCTGTAAATGTGCACGTCCCATACCCCGAATTTTGTACAGATATGTGCGGATTTTATATGCCGCATCAACCAATTCAAAAAAGTCATCCAAAGCTACGGGTTTATCCAAAAGAACATCTGCACATCCAGCCAAATCATCAATCACCTCATCGGGAATATGTCCCGAAATAATAGCAATAATCGCATGCGGACACATATTACGTATCAAAGGCAAAATCTCTAAACCACTGGCCCCAGGCATTTGAATATCAAGTGTAATCAGGTGATAATCACGCAGAAGCACTTCCTCTAAAGCCATCTCTGCCGAAGTGGCCGTATAAACAGCGCTATGTCCTCTTGCAACAACAGCTTGCGACAGAAACTGAATCAAGGCTTGATCATCATCAACAATGAGCGTATTCATAACACAACTCCTCAAGATATTTTCTCTCACGCATTTACCTGTGCAATAACGGGCTGGGGCATATCTGCCCCATAAATAGGAAATTCCAATCGAAATGTTGTGCCGATTCCTTCTTCACTATCAACATATATGTCGGCGTGATAACGTTTGAGCATCGTACGTACAATCACCAACCCCAACCCCGTTCCCTTTCCTTCGGGTTTGGTTGAATAGAATGGCTCGAAAATTTCTTCCAACTTTGCTTTGGGAATACCATGTCCAGTATCCGTTACTGTCACACAAACCTTGTCCCCTTCTTTTCTAACCCCAATGGTTAGCTCTTTCTTAGCAGACGATTCCATAGCCTGGGCTGCATTTACAATCAAATTTCGAACCGCCTGTTCTATCTGAGACTGGTTACCAAAAATTCGGGCCCCTTTAGATGAATACTCACGCTTAATCTTACAATATTTAATAACACCCAAAGGTCGTAATGTATCAAGTAACTGTTCAAGTGTGCCTACCACGTCTATCGATTCTTGACGATTCTTTTCGGGTCTACCTAAATTTGTCATCTGCTGGACCATATAAATCAACTCCTGTGCGGCCGGAAAAATACGATTCAATGTATCTAACGCACTTTGAATATTATCCTGTTCAAGCCAAGCTTGAGCCAACTCAGCATTGCCCAGCACCAGTTGAAGAGGGGTCTTAAACTCATGAGCGATTCGAGGTGCCATTTGTCCCAACATAGACAGCCGTTCGGCTTGAAACAGTTGTGCCTGCAACATTTCTCGCTCGCTTTGATCTTCCAATACATATAAATGCGCTATTTCTTCAGCCAAGTCATTGATAATGTCTTGTCTGTGTATCAAAACAGGGAATTCACTGCCTTCTTTACGTTGATGTGTCGCGTAGCCTATGTCAATTATTTCACCAAAGACCTTCGTCAAAGAGCGACCCAGTATTTCCTTACTCATATAACCATACATCTGCTCGGCCTTGTCATTAAACGTCAAAACAATCCCTTCTCTATCTGTGGAAATGATGCCAAAGGGCGCTGCATCAATCAAATGATTGAGGTAACTTTCTGTCTGCACGAGTTTTTCATCTTGTTCGAGCAATTGTCTCTGGAGTACTGTACGTGTTTGCATTAAGTCACCTATCAATTGGTGATTTTCAACAATAGAATTGCGCTCGGTCAAGGCATGATCAACGTGTTCGTAGAGTTCATCCAAAGTAAAGGGCTTAATCAAAAAATCGAATGCACCACATTCTAAAGCACTCACGGCCGTTTGTTGATCCCGCATAGCCGTCATAACCACTGTCACAACGGTTTTATCTCGTTTTCGAATTTGACGCAACATCTCAAGACCATCCATATCCACCATTTTAACATCTGTAAGTATGACATCGAATATATCTTGCTCAAATGCCAGCAAACCGTCTTCGGCAGAACAGCCCACTACCACCTCGTGTCCTTGTTGCTCTAAAGCATGTTTTACAAATTTTCGTATTAAAACTTCATCGTCTACCACCAAAATTTTTGTAGAAAGCATATATTAATTCCCCCGAAAAATTCAAAATTACAAACCCCATACATTCATTGACAAAGCAATATCTATGCTACCAAAGCAACGAATTCATAATTTAAAAAAATTCAATAGATTAGGTAAAACAATCATGCAAGGAGATCATGGGGGAAAGGTCAAATCGCGGAACGGGTAAGATATTGTTTCGCGATTTGACCACATAAGTTCAAATAAAAAACTGCAACCATAATGGTGAGCAGTTTTTTGTTGTTTACACATCATTGGCTTTAAGCGCTTGGCACATAGTTCATCTTAGGCCAAATCAAGAATTTCTTTTGCAATTTGAGACAATGGCACGACCCGTTTAACTGCACCGCATGCGATGGCTTCCTTTGGCATACCAAAAACAATACAGCTGGCTTCATCTTGTGCAATATTGACAGCACCCGCTTTTTGCATTTCCAACAAACCTTGAGCCCCATCAGCCCCCATGCCCGTTAACATCACACCAATGGCATTTTTTCCGGCATATTGTGCGACCGACCGAAATAAAACTTCTACAGAAGGACGATGGCGACACACCAACGGCCCTTGTTTGACTTGTACCTGATACAAAGCACCCGACCGTCTCAATGTCATATGTTTGTTGCCCTGTGCGATGAGCACACGCCCAGGTAATACCTGATCTCCATCTACAGCCTCACGCACCTCAACATTGCACAAGTCATTTAGCCTATTTGCAA
>JABIFK010000922.1 GCA_018650745.1 Candidatus Latescibacterota bacterium
CAAGGGCGAGGCAAGTGTGAGTTGGTGTGGACGAATAATGAATATGATTTTCCGCACGCGATGTTTTTGCTGTTTGCCAAGACAGGTGAACGGCGTTTTCGAGATACGGGCTTGGTGGCGGCACAACATTGGATTGATGTGGATTTTTGTCACCACAGTGATGATCCCATGAAAATGGGCGGGCAACCGATCCACACGGCTGGGCACGTTACTGGTGGGGTCACGCCTTCGCACGAATGGACAGAAGGCCTGTTGGACTTTTATCATTTAACGGGCAAGCGCGAGGCTTATGACAAGGCCGTTTCGATTGCTGACAATATGATCCGGCATTTGAATTCAGAAAAATTTACAAAATTGGGTGGGTTTGCCGCGCGCGAAACAGGTTGGGCGATGCGGGGTTTAATTGCGGTGTATAATGAGACTAAGGAACAAAAATACCTTGATGCGTGTACCAAAATTGCCGAACAGTTTTTGGCGTGGAAAAACGATTTGGGCGCTTTCTTGGCTCCTTACACCTCGCACACACAGGTGCGCGTTCCGTTTATGATTTCGATTGCGGTGAATGCGTTACATCGGTATTACACTGCAACGAAGGATGAACGCATTCCAGGTTTGATTGCCGAAGAAATGGGTGACTTGTTGGATCACTGCGTGATGCCCGACGGACGGTTTTTTTATAAGGAGTTGCCGAGTTTGCACCGGCGTGCGGGAAGCTCAAGGGAAATGGAAGCGCTGTGCCACGCCTATGAACTTTCGGGTGAGAAGCGTTTCTTAGAGCAGGCATTTCGAATGATGGAAACGATGGTAGATCACGGCATTAGCGGCAGCCGAGGTGGCAAGCGTATTGTCAAAGATCTGGTGGGCGACACGGTGTTGTTCGATGGCTCTGGGCCGAAATCTTTCGCCTCTTTTTACGTACCATTCATGTCGGCGTATAAGACGCTTGCCGATGCGGGTGTGATGGAGAAGCTAAAATGAGCACGATACATTTTGACAAAATATCAATGTATGACCGAGAAATGGAGCCCGTTTCTCTGGGCATTCCTTTTGCACAAGGGCAGTTGAAACAGGTTTCTGATTTTGGGATTCTAAATGGCGATGTTGCCGTGTCTGCACAGACCGATGTGACGGGACGTTGGGACGATGGATCGATCAAGTGGTTGATTGCCCATTTTGGAGCAGACTTACCGGGCAATCGGGCACAGGACTTGACCTTTGTATGGGATGGTTCCGTTGCCAGACCCATTGCCGATTTGGCGGTTTCAGTTTCTGAACAAACGGATCGCGTTGAAGTTGACACGGGTATGTTGAATGTGACCTTTGCGAAGGGTGTCAATTGGTTCCGCGATGTTGAAGTAAATGGCAAAGTGTGGTTTGGGTCGGATGCATTTTCTGGTTTTGATATTCTGGATGATTCGGGCAATCGATTTGCGGCGGATGTCTCTGATATTGAGGTTGTCGAGAGTGGTCCGATTCGTGCGTTGATAGAATTGTCGGGCAAACACATCGGTGAAAGCGGTGTGTTGTTCGATTTTCGGATTGTGGTTGAAGCGTGGGCGGGAAAGCCGTTTTTGCGGGTGGATTATCAGTTTGTCAATCGGGAAGATTTGGACCATGTGGATTTGACGGCGATTGAGCTGGGATTTTCGGCCAGTGGATCGGACGTTCGTACGGCATTGGGTGAGGGGAATTATCGCACGGGTGTTAAAGAGGGGGAAAGTGAGCGTATTTTGAATGCCGAGTCCATTATTTATCAAGGTGTGGAGCACGTATTGGAAGTGTTCTACGGTGACTTTTGTGCCGATTGGTGTGATGGTGAAAAAGGTGTGTGTGTGACGCCGTTTCAAGCGCATCAAAATTTTCCTAAGGGATTAAAGGTGCACAATGGTGGTATTGATGTGGGCATTCTACCTGAAGGTGAAGGACCCATTAAGGTTCTGCAAGGTGTGGCAAAGACGCATCGACTGCAATTGTATTTTCACGACAACAGTATGAGCTTAGATGAGATGGTGGTGCAGTCGCTTCAATTTCAATATCCAGATGTGGCTATGTTGCCCGAAGCGTGGTATCGGGACAGTGGTGTGTGGGAAGATTTGTTTCCAGACCATAAATGCCAGCGTATTGAAGCGCGCATTATTGATATTGCCGATGGTCGCAATCGCGGATTGGGTATGATGCATTGGGGCGATGGACCGGATCAGGGCTACACACAACAAGGACGTGGCCAGGG
>JABIFK010000586.1 GCA_018650745.1 Candidatus Latescibacterota bacterium
AGTTGAAGTCTGGTCATGTACGGCTTAAGTTTGAACAAGACAACAACACACTTATCATAGATCGACTTGGGTTGGCCAAAACCATTCTGGCCAATAAAACTTTGGATAAATGGTATCCCGAGTTTTTCGGAAAAGACTCACGGCATATTCATACAGATTTCAAAACTGAAGAAACTGAAGATACAAATCTCGCCCTGAAAGTTACCGGACGCCCAAAAAGTCGTTGGCGTAGCCTCTTGCAACCCCTTCCCTTTTGGAATATGCGCCCAAGACAACACCTCACAGGACAAGTATGGACAGATTTTGAAGCCAATAAAATCTTTGCAGTCCAAGGGTTTTGGAAAAAGCAAGAAGACGCACCAGATGTGCAAGCTTGCATCGACACGGTTCGTGCGGTTGAGCCCCAGACATAAAAAAAACTCCTGCTTTATAGGAGCATGAGCCACAACTCAATCTGACACAGCTTTTGTGAATCGATAACAACAACAGGATTGCTCCCTAAAAGAATCCACACCTTCCCTTAAACAGATGCTGCTAAAAGCAGGTTATCCTGTCCTTTTGATTCTGACAGCCGTTCATTATTGGATCTCAATTTTTGGCTCAAAGAATCCAACATGTTTTTATATATCCGAGCCGCCATATCCACATCCTGCTTGAGCAAGGCATCAAATTGCATCTTCCCCACCTTGATCACAGTTACATCTCTTACAACCTCAATGGTCGCACACCTCGATTGGTTGGTTATAACACCCATCTCACCAACAATATCAACAGGCATCACGTTGGCCAACAAAGTACTTCCATCCCTTACTGCCAATTCACCTGCCAATAAAATATACATCGCAGTACTTTTTTCACCATCTTTGCACAAAAGATGCCCCACCGGATGCGTTTCTAATGACCCTGCCTGCAAGACTTGCTGCATTTGATGTAGCGAAAGGTTGCGGACAAATGGTATTTTCTCAACAATTTTGATGTGCCTGGTGACATCAATTTTCTTTAACATCAGACCCTCTCCAATTCGATTTAGAAGATTACCCTATTCAAAATCGTTATACAACCTACCAAAGTCAACCTCAAATTCACACCCATTAAGCGACAATACCTTAGCTTTGCGCTTGACCGAATATGAGGTTTTGTTTTAATTCGCTTAAACACCGTGTGCTCAGAGGGAGTAATTTTATGCTGTCTTTTAAGAAACAACCCAAAATTGGCCGTGAGGCCATGTTTAAATCCAAGCCCGTTCGGAACGACCAACTTACCTGGGAGACAAACGAAGAAGATGAAGTTACTGTCACCCTAGAAAGAGGTGACTCCTGGAAAGTGCGGGTCTTATCCAAGCTCTTTTGGATACCTAACCAAAAAACACTCGTGCTGGACGAAATTGGTTCTCAGGTTTGGAATATGTGTGATGGGCGCACAACAGTTGAAGCCCAAATACGCAAATTAAGCGAAATACACAAACTCAATGTTAAAGAAGCCGAGATTTCACTCTTGGCGTATCTCAAGAAATTAGGTCAAAAGGGCCTTGTAGGCTTTGTTGTCGCCAAAGATGATCTCCCAGGAAAGAAAAGGCGCGGCCGAGCAAGCGGAAAAGCATGGGGGCAATAAGATACGCCATTTGATGGGTTAAAGCAGTGCTATTCGTTCGCCAAGGTCATTGAGGGTTCTTCCAGGGTTCAATCTTGATTTTTTTGTCCACATTAATCTTGACATTATAGTATACATTGGTTAAATTCGGTCACAGTTGATCCCGTTCATCTTTTCAACGTGTAACACTCTCACGGAGTTAACAAACAATGAGCACAGAAACAGAAGAACTTGAAGCCTTAACCTCTGGCGAATACAAATTTGGCTTTGTGACAGACATCGAACAAGATTCTGCACCTCCTGGCCTCAACGAAGATATTGTTCGTTTTATCTCGGCCAAAAAGAATGAACCCGAATGGTTGCTTGCGTGGCGCTTAAAAGCCTATCGACATTGGTTGACAATGACTGATCCATTGCAACGTAAAGAAAGCGAACAATGGGCCATGGTCAACTACCCTGACATTAACTACCAGGACATCGTGTATTATTCCGCACCCAAACGGCCCGAAGATGGACCGCAAAGCCTCGACGAAGTGGATCCTGAACTGATTGCAACTTACGAAAAGTTGGGAATTCCCATCGAGGAACAAAAATTACTTGCCGGTGTCCCTGGCGTAGCAGTAGATGCCGTTTTTGATAGTGTATCAGTCGCAACAACTTTTAAAGACACGCTGGCTAAACAAGGCATCATCTTTGGGTCCTTTTCAGACGCAGTACACGAGCACCCAGAACTTGTTCATAAGTATTTAGGCTCCGTTGTGCCCTATACCGATAACTATTTTGCTGCACTCAATTCCGCAGTATTTAGCGATGGTTCTTTTTGTTATATCCCCAAAGGGGTGCGTTGCCCCATGGAACTATCCACCTATTTTCGCATCAATGCGGCCAACACAGGTCAATTTGAAAGAACTCTTATCATAGCAGATGATGACAGCTATGTCAGCTATCTCGAAGGATGTACGGCTCCGATGCGTGACGAAAACCAATTGCATGCAGCCGTTGTCGAACTTGTCACACACGATAATGCTCATATCAAGTATTCAACAGTACAGAATTGGTATCCTGGAGACAAAGACGGCAAAGGTGGTATTTACAACTTCGTTACGAAGCGCGGTGCCTGTCGGGGCGTCAATTCAAAGATATCGTGGACACAGGTTGAAACGGGGTCTGCGATTACTTGGAAATACCCCAGTTGCATTCTGCAAGGTGATAATTCTGTTGGTGAATTCTATTCTGTTGCAGTCACCTCATTGAAACAACAAGCCGATACCGGCAGCAAAATGATACACATAGGCAAAAACACCAAAAGTACCATCATTTCAAAAGGCATCTCTGCTCTGCGGGGTCAAAATACCTACCGGGGGGCTGTGCAAATACTCAAAGGTGCGCGCAACGCACGCAACTTTACCCAATGCGATTCTATGCTGATTGGTGATCAATGTGGTGCGCACACCTTCCCTTATATCGATGTCAGAAATTCAACGGCACAAATCGAACACGAGGCTACAACCTCAAAGATCGGTGAAGATCAGATATTTTATTGTAACCAACGCGGCCTCTCTACCGAAGATGCTGTTTCAATGATTGTCAATGGTTTTTGTAAAGAGGTGCTTGCAGAACTCCCAATGGAATTTGCAGTGGAGGCACAGAAACTCCTCGGCATCAGCCTCGAAGGCAGTGTCGGTTAGTCCAAATTCAATAACAAAGCATTTATCAACCCTTCAATTGCGATTTCACAAGGAACATCACATGCTCGAAATTAAAAATCTCCACGCAAGCGTAGACAACACAGAGATCCTTCACGGCATCGATCTCACAGTAAACCCCGGCGAAATACACGCCATTATGGGTCCCAACGGCTCAGGCAAAAGTACCCTTGCCCAAGTATTGTCCGGCCATGAAGCTTACGAAATTACTCAGGGTGAGGTTATTTACCAAGGGCAAGACTTACTCGAACTGAGCCCTGACGAACGTGCCA
Organism: Candidatus Latescibacterota bacterium; assembly: GCA_018650745.1. Lineage (GTDB taxonomy): Bacteria > Latescibacterota > UBA2968 > UBA2968 > UBA2968 > JABIFK01. The sequence goes on from JABIFK010000586.1 coordinate 3,569, forward strand.
TTGCCGGTGTTTTTCTTGCGTTTCAATATCCCGTCGAAATTCCGGGCGTAAACAGTGCATACTTTTTGAGAACAGCGCTCAACGCCATCCACAAAGCCAAAGGTGAAGATGAAGTTGACGCCGTTGATTTTTTAGCTCTTTTACGCGAAAAACTACAGCTTGTTGAAATGGATGAAAAATTTCTGAGCCGCCCAGTCAACCAGGGGTTTTCTGGTGGCGAAAAGAAACGCCATGAAATTCTTCAAATGGCAGTGCTCGACCCAGTGCTTTCGATTCTCGACGAAACAGACTCGGGACTCGACATTGACGCTTTGCGCATTGTATCCAACGGCGTAAACACCCTCCACAGCCCAAACAAAGCATCTATTGTCATCACCCACTATCAACGCTTGCTCAACTACATTGTGCCCGATTTCGTCCACGTGATCCTAAATGGCCGTATTGTAAGATCTGGTGACAAAAGCCTTGCGTTAGAATTGGAAGAAAAAGGCTACGACTGGATCAAGAAAGAACATAGCCCAGAAGCCGTCACAGCCTAACCTATTACCTCTATTTTGGTATGCCCTTATTCGGATTACACGTTTATTCAGGAGTTCCCTTAGCCATGGCATCTGATCATCAAGCTTGGGTTGAAAAATTCAAAACATTTGAAGCATCCCTCAACGGGCAAGCAAGCCAACCCATTCATCAGGTTCGCAAAGCGGCCATCTCTCACTTTGAGCAGGTGTCCTTGCCAACATCTGCTGATGAAGCATGGAAAACAGTCAACACATCTCTGTTAACCCAGCCAGACTTTGCATTGCCACCCACCCACAATCAAGGTGATGTTTCTATCGAGACACTATCACCCTATGTCCTATCTGATACGATCCAGCTCGTGTTCATTAACGGTCACTTTGCCAAAGACCTGTCTGACATTGGCGACTTGCCCAGTGGGGTGCGCGTGGAATCACTCGCGCTTACCCTTGCCCAAACTCCGAACGCGATCACAGACCAACTGAGCCACAATGTTGGTTCCGAACCTAACCCCTTCACAACCCTCAACACCGCGTTCATGCATGACGGGGCATTTGTTCATATTGCAAACAATACAATCTGTGATCGTCCTATTCATTTGCTCTTCTTCTCGCAATCTGAGACACCATCAGCGAGTCATCCTCGAAATCTTATTATAGCAGAAGACAATACACAACTCACGCTTATTGAAACCTATGCGGGCACAAAAGAGCAAACCTATTTGACCAATAGCGTCACAGAATTTATTGCCGGTAACAACGCGCAGGTCGATCACTATAAGCTCGAACTGGAAACGCTTCAAAGCTTTCATATTGCCAACCAACATGCACAATTAGGCCGCAGCACAAATGTAACTTCGCACGCATTTTCTATTGGGGGCGCATTTGTCAGAAACGACGTGTCTGCATACTTAGGCGGTGAAGGATGCGAGGCAACAGTCAATGGCCTTTACTTGCTTGAAGGCAAGCAACACATAGACAATTACACGTTGCTAGAACACGCCGAACCCCATTGCCCAAGCCACGAACTTTACAAAGGTATTTTGGGTGATACATCTCGTGCAATTTTCAGAGGAAAAATTCACGTGCATCAAAAAGCACAACGCACGGATGCCTATCAGCAAAATGAAAATATCCTACTGTCAGACGATGCTCGCGTAAATACCAAGCCACAACTTGAAATTTACGCAGACGACGTCAAATGTTCACATGGCGCAATTGTAGGCCAACTCAATGATGACGCGCTATTTTATCTGCAGGCCCGAGGTATTTCGAAAACGGAGTCGCGAAACATGCTGCTCAAAGCTTTTGCCGACGACATTGCCGACCGAGTAAAAGTTGATACCCTACGCCAGCACATTGAGACCATTATCCAACAAAAATTCGACCGCCTCTACCATGCAAAGGAAACTGCATGAGTTCGCCACTCGACATTTTGATGCCCTTGCTCCCAGAATCGGCTCCCAAACCCGTTCAACCCTTTAATGCACTTCGTATCCGGGCAGACTTTCCGATTCTTAGCCAACAAGTACAAGGACACCCGCTTGTCTACCTTGACAATGCGGCCACTGCCCAAAAGCCCAGATCCGTTATTGACGCGATTTCTCATTATTATACCGATCAAAATGCCAACGTACATCGCGGCGTTCATCACTTAAGCCAAGTCGCCACCGATGCATATGAGGCTTCTCGGCGTAAGATCAAACAATTCATCAAAGCCAAAAGTGACGTTGAGTGCCTCTTTGTAAAAGGGACCACAGAAGGCATCAATCTCATCGCACAGACGTATGGGCGTCAAAATATTGGCCCCAATGATGAAGTCATCGTCTCAGAAATGGAGCACCATTCTAATATTGTGCCGTGGTACATGTTATGCGAAGAAAAAGGTGCCAAGCTGCGTGTCATCCCCATAAACGACGAGGGCGAACTTTGCATGGAGACCTACAAGTCTCTATTCTCTGAACGCACGAAGCTGGTGTCTGTTGTGCACATATCAAACGTATTGGGAACAATCAATCCCGCTGATGAACTTGTCAAAATAGCCCATGATCACGGCGTCCCAATTCATCTTGATGGTGCGCAGGCTGTGCCCCATCAACGCGTAGACATGCAAAAGCTCGACTGTGATTTTTATACCTTTTCGGGTCACAAGATTTTTGGGCCTACCGGCATTGGTATCCTTTACGGGAAAGAACATCTATTAGATGCGATGCCCCCCTATCAAGGCGGTGGCAGTATGATCCAAAATGTGTCTTTTGACAAAATTACCTACGGTATTTTGCCCAACAAATTTGAGGCAGGTACCCCCCATATCGCTGGTGCCATTGGCTTGGGATATGCTATTGACTACTTAGACGGCATTGATTTTTCTGGCGCAGCTGTTTACGAAGCTGAGCTTTTAGAATATGCTCACGGTATGCTCAGCCAAATACCCGGCCTCAAATTTATCGGCATGGCAGAAAACAAAGTCGGTGTCCTTTCTTTTGTTATCAAAGACATACACCCACACGATGTGGGTACAATCCTCGACCAAGATGGTGTTGCCGTTCGAGCCGGACATCATTGCGCACAGCCCATTATGAAACATTTTGATATTCCGGCAGCAACTCGCGCGTCCTTTGCTTTTTACAACACTCAAGAAGACATTGATGCGCTTGTACAAGGTCTCCACAAAGTCATCCGCGTCTTTA
>JABIFK010000623.1 GCA_018650745.1 Candidatus Latescibacterota bacterium
ATATGGTGCCACACTCGATCACACCACCGCAGGCCTCAATGGCGAAACATCGGCTGCTGCCGTTGCCCTACAAAACGATCCCGCACTTGCCAAAGACTTGCTCTGGGCCGCAGGATGTGGTGGCGACATCAACATCGTAGGCATGTGCTTAAAACAACTCGACTGGAAACCCGACAACAGCCGCTGGTTCAGCTTGCTCGAACAACCCTTGCGCTTGTGGCGTGCAAACCCTCATCGCAAATTCCGCGACTTTGACCGTTCTGTATATCCCGAAATCTTCCGAATGATTCTCGATCACGGCGCCAGTCCCAATCTCGTTGGCCGATATGGCTATCGCATCGCCCACAGCCTCGCTGCCTGTGGCGTTGTATGGGGCGAACCTATTATGACCGAAATAGAACGTGTCACCTTTGCCGAAATCCTTTGCGATTACAATGCCGATCTCAATGTTATCGACGAACTGCTGCAATCCACACCCCTTGGCTGGGCCGTCCGCTGGGGCAAAATTGAACTCGCGCACCTCTACCTAGAACGCGGTGCAGATCCCACCCTTGCGGGTGACGAATGGGCCACACCCCTTGCGTGGGCCGAGAAAAAAGACCACACCGACATTGCCGACCTCATCAAACGCTATCTTTAAACCAAGGATAAACCATGAGATTCACCGTCAACCGCATCATCTATTTCACCAACAAAATGAAAACCATGACCGATTTCTATCGTGATGTTATCGGCCTAAAGCCCATTGAAGATGCCGAATTTGCACCAACCGATTGGTGTGAATTTGATGCCGGTGCCTGTACCATCGCGCTCCACAAAGGCTCACCCGGCACACCCGCCTCACGCAACAAAATCGTTTTCTTTGTTGAAGATGTCGCCAAAACCCGTGAAGCTCTCATCGCTCGCGGTGCGAAAATGGGTAAATCCAATCCACAAAGCGCCTTACACCTTTGTGATGGCAAAGACCCCGAAGGCAACAAATTCCAAATCTCCAACCGCATCAGAAAATAATCTTTTTGCACAGCGCAAATCATCATGAGCAACGCCCTCGGAATCACTTTCCGAGGGCGTCTTCTTTTGTTATCATCTGACGCATTCATATATCTTTTCACTGCTTCAGAAAGAAACACATGATACCTTACGAACAACGCAAACATGCCTTTCTCAAATACTCAGCCCAATCCACACCAGGTGGTGGTCGCACAGGTTTCTTGTCTCAACTCTGTCGCCTCGAACTCAGTCAAGGCCCCATTGATGAAGACTGTATTCGCGCAGCACTCGAACACATCAACAACCGCAAAGACTGCGCCGACTTCTCATTCGTTGGCCTGATGCGCCTCTGTTACCAATATCCACAGCATTCTCTGCTCTCACCGCAACTGCTCGAAGAAATCCACTCCACCATTCTAAATTTCAAATATTGGGTCGACGAACCCGGCCACGACCTCATGTTTTTTTGGACAGAGAACCACCAAATCCTTTTCAACACCGCCGAATACCTCGCCGGACAACTATTTCCAACCAAAACATTCCCAAATGCCAACCTCACCGGCGCACAACACATGGAAAAAGCGCGCGTAAAAATCCTCAATTGGATCAATCTCCGTGCGCGCATTGGTTTTTCGGAATGGGATTCCAACTGTTATTACGACGAACACATGGCCCCTCTTATCAACTTGGCCGACTTCGCCGCCGATCCCACCATAGCAAACGCTGCCAGCAAATTACTCGACGTCATGTTCTTCGATATCGCCGTCGATTCTTTCAACGGTGTCTTTGCCACTTCACACGGGCGCACGTATCCCCGTCACCTCCTCAAAGAAGAAGGCGACGCCCTCACCACCACCCAAAAAATCGCCTTCGACAAAGGCACATTCACAAGCGCCAACAGCATGACCGCCGTCAGCTTGGCCACAAGTTACCGTTACCGCGTACCAGAAATCATCCAACAAGTTGCCAATCACACACCCGAAGAAATCACCAACCTCGAACGCCACAGCTTCGACGTCGAAAACGCCGAAGCACTCGGCATCCATCCAAACGATCCGATAACGGCCATGCCCATGTGGGCCGCTGGCATGTTTGCCGACCG
>JABIFK010000923.1 GCA_018650745.1 Candidatus Latescibacterota bacterium
ATTCCCGACGCTGGAAAATATTTGTTGTCGCTTTGCATGGTGTTGGGGCGTTTGGAATTGTTCGCTGTATTGGTTTTGTTTATGCCTGCATTTTGGAGAGGGCATTGATATGAGTTCTTTTGGACGATTTACGATTGCTTTCTTATTGTTGGCAACTGTTATTGGTGGCGGTACTTTGGGCTATTACCTTATTGAACCTATGCAACCTGATGGCGAGCCTTGGACGTTAACCGACAGTTTGTATATGACCGTTATAACAATTACGACTGTTGGTTACGGAGAGGTGCACAAGCTTTCATTGGCAGGGCGACAATTTACGATTGTCCTTCTGTTTTTTAGCATGCTGACCGCGGGTTATTCTGTTACAACAGTTATTGCTTTTATTTTTGAAGGCCAGGTCTTACAACTGATGCGAGGGAGACGTATGGAACGTAAGATTTCAAAAATGCGAGATCATTATATTATTTGTGGGTGTGGTGTTGTTGGGAAAGAAGTGGCAATGGAATTTCAACGCGAAGGTGTGCCGTTTTTAATTATAGAACGCGACCCTGATCAATCGGAATTGGGGCGAGATGAAAGTATTATATTTTTAGAAGGCGATGCAGAAGATGATGAAACCTTGATTGATGCGGGTATTTTGCACGCCAAAGGTTTGGTTGCCGCATTACGCCAAGATGAGACCAATGTTTTTGTGGTATTGACAGCACGCCAACTCAACCCTGATTTGATGATTGTTGCCAGAGCTGCAGAAGAACGCACTGTTGGTAAGTTAGAGCGGGCAGGGGCTGATCGAGTCATATCACCTTATCAAATTGCAGGACGGCGCATTGCATCTGTGGTCTTGCGTCCTTCTGTGGTCAACTTTTTGGACGTGGCCATGGAACAACGCAATATGTCGATGCGCATGGAGGAGGTGCATCTTTCCTCTGCTTCTCCTATGGTGGGTAAGGCGTTGCGTGAATCTGGGCTTGGCAAACAAACGGGGGCTATTATTATTGGTATTCATGGACCTGATGGTCAAACGCGCGTGGATAAGTCGGAGACAAAGTCGTTGGCTGGTGTGGTTTTTCAAGAAGGTGATATTCTGATTTCAATGGGTAACGATGAACAGATAAAAAGTTTGAAAGACTTCGCTGAGGGGAAAACAAGCTGATGTTTTTAAAAGGTTGGCCGATTCCTCTTTTACTAGGCGGAATTATTGAACTTTGCATGGTTGGTATGTTGGTGTTAAATGACTTAGGCGCCCACATACCAACCTTTTTTTTGCTCTATGGCATTGCAGGTCTTGCTTATTGCATTGGCATTTGGCAACAAGACAAAATTTCTGTGCCGGTGATTCTGTTTTTTGCACTGCTGTTTCGTGCGACAATGTTGTGTACCGATCCGAGTTTGTCAGATGACATATTTCGATACCTGTGGGATGGTCGTGTGTTTACAGCGGGTATAAACCCTTATTTGTATCCGCCAGAGTCTGAGTTTTTGATATTTCTTCGTGATCTTACTATTTATCCCCATATCAACCATCCACAATTGCCCACTATTTATCCTCCTGTTGCGCAGTTCTTTTTTTTTATTGCTTATGCCCTCTTTGGCTCTATTTGGGGGTTGAAGCTTCTGGTTGTGATTGTCGATTTGATCTTGGGATGGGTCTTACTTAAATTGCTCGATTTAGAAAAACGAAGTCGTAAAGCTGTATTGGTTTATCTGTGGCATCCTTTGGTCATCGTAGAGGGTGCGGGAAGTGGCCATATGGATTTCTTGGGTGTTATGATATTGATGTTGGCTTTATGGGCTTGGTATTCAAAACGTGATTTGTGGGCGATTACGTCATTAGCAGGGGCAGTTTTGGCAAAGTTCCTGCCTGTTGTTTTTATCCCTGTTTTGGTGCGATGGTCAGATCGATGGTTTCCTTTGAATTGGAAAACATTTTTCTTGCTCCCTCTGGTTTGCTTCGTCGGCTACGTGCCATTTGTTGTAATGGAAGGACCTCTGTGGGGGAGTTTGGGCATTTATGTTGCCAATTGGGAGTTTAACAGTCCCCTGTTTTGGGTGTTGCGAACGGTGTTGGATGATGGTCTCTTAGCCCGTAAAGTATTGGGTGGGTTGTTTTTGTGCGTTGTATGCGTGGTAGGTTTGGGGCGCTTTTCACCCATACGATTTGGTTTTATGGTTATGGCTTGTTTTGTCTTGTTGACACCGACGTTGCATCCTTGGTATTTGGTGTGGCTCATACCCTTTCTCGTATTTTGTCCTAATAATGCTTGGATTGCGTTTTCCCTTGTTGTTGTTTTGGCCTATGAGGTGCTCATAGACTTTCGTGTCCTTGGGATTTGGCAAGAGTCAAAATGGGTCTGGGGAATCGAATTTGGGACCCTTTTTTCCATGTTGTTAGGTACCTCTATTTATTGGCGATTTTTTGGGGCTTGTAAATCTTGACGAGATCATCACATTGTTTTAAATTTTCATTTCGCTTAGGATAGCTTCCGTTATCTCTCATAAAATAAATGAAGATAAGCCATTTAAATACTTTGGGTGATATTTGAGAAAAAGGGAACCTTTCATGTCCTGTAAGCGTCAATTCAAACGTCCGTTTGGGCAGGAGGAATTTGCATGATGCGTTTTAACTTGGCCATTCTTTTCATTGCAGTGGTTTTGGTAGGCTGTTCGGGGAAATCGGCAGATACATTGTTTGCTGAAGGTGAAAAAGCCACTCACGATATGCATACATATGAAGAGGCCGTATCCACATTATCTGAATTTTTGGATCTATTTCCCAACGACCCTCGGGCCGATGTGGCGTTACAAGCTTTGGCCCGTGTGTTGATGAATCAGAAAAAACACGCGGCATCTATAGCGCGTTATGAATCGTTGATTAAACAGTTTCCTGACAGCAGATTTTGTGCCCAGGCGCAGTTTATGGTTGCCTACATTTACGATCAAGATGGTGAATATGACAAAGCCAAAGTTGCCTACCAAAAAGTTATTAAAAACTACCCCGAATCAGAATTGGTAGACGACGCACAAATTTCAATTCAAAACATGGGTAAAACACCCGAAACGTGGTTGTTTCCCGAAACAGCAATGCAAGACTCAAGCAAGTAAATAGGTGCAATCTATGAGTGTTGGACAAGACATACAGGTGATTAACGAACGTGTTGCAGGTGAAAGTGCTTTTGTTGATCGGTTGATGAATGAAGTTGGAAAAGTGATTGTTGGACAGACGGATATGGTGGAGCGATTGCTGATTGGTTTGCTTTGCAATGGGCACGTTTTACTTGAAGGAGTGCCCGGTCTTGCCAAGACGTTGACCGTGAATTCGTTGGCAAGCGCGATTCAGGCAGCTTTTAAGCGTATCCAGTTTACACCCGATTTATTGCCAGCGGATCTTATTGGTACAGTGGTCTATCGTCAGCAAACCAGTGAATTTGTTGTGCAAAAAGGGCCCATTTTTGCCAATCTGATTTTGGCAGATGAGATCAATCGTGCACCCTCAAAAGTGCAAAGTGCGATGTTGGAGGCGATGCAAGAACGTCAGGTCACGATTGGCAATAAAACATTTTCTTTGCCAGATCCATTTTTGGTTTTGGCAACTCAAAACCCAATTGAGCAGGAAGGCACCTATCCATTACCCGAAGCGCAAGTTGACCGATTTATGTTGAAAGTGCGCGTCACATATCCGAGTAAACAAGAAGAACGATTGATTATAGATCGGATGGGTGGGGATGACACACCTGAAATATCACCCGTCATTACGACTGATGACTTGATTCGTGCCCGTGGTGTGACTGACCAAGTGTATGTGGACTCAAAAATTAAAGATTACATCGTCGATCTTATCCTGGCAACACGTGCGCCATTGGAATATGGTTTGCGAGATTTAGACGGTCTTATTGAGTTTGGTTGCTCTCCGCGTGGGTCTATTGCACTGACACGTGCAGCAAAAGCCCACGCATTTTTGCGTCACAGAGGGTATGTAACACCTGAAGATGTGAAGGCTATTGGTATGGATGTTTTGCGCCACAGAGTGCTTATTACCTATGAGGCTGAAGCAGAAGAAGTG
>JABIFK010000362.1 GCA_018650745.1 Candidatus Latescibacterota bacterium
ATCCGCCCGTGAAAATGCCGTCTTGCATATGATCGCGCAGGCCCAGTTTGTAGCTGCCTTTGACCATTTGCATACAACCGTTTTCAGGCGTAGCGTCATCGAGCATGATCATGACGGCCACGAGGTCGGTGTTGGTGTGCGGAAAGAACGCAAAGTCTTGATGCCAAGCAAAAGGCCCTGTGCCTTTGGTAGAGGGCTTGGTGGTGAGTTTGGAGTGTTGCAGTTGAATGTCGGGGCCAATGAGGGGTTTGATGCGGTTGATGATGCGTGTGTCTTTGGCCAGATCAAGAAAGGCGGGGTGACGCGCAGCAAGGCTTAAGAGGTGAACGGTCGTGTTTTCAAAGTCACGCTTTTTGATTTCATCGACAATGGTAGGATCATGTGCAGCTTGGCGCAGGTTTTCGACTTCTTCGGGAGAGAATATGTCATCGATAACGATAAAACCATCTTCGTTGAATTGGGCAATTTCTGCATCGGTGAGTTCTTGTGGTGTTGACGAGGGGTTTGGCATGGCGTATGTTTTCTCTGTTCAATAAGGTGAGAAATCAATAATCCTGAATATGTGAAACCGAAGGTACGTTATGGCCGATTTGGGGACAAGTGAAAATTATTTGCGCACGATGTACGTCAATCCCAGTTCAAATAATGCGCGAGCAATTTTTGAGCAAGGCAACTGGCAGTTTGAACCGCACCCCGCGTTGGCAAATTTCGTTTGGATGCGGCATAAGTATCAGCAGATGTTTCACCATTTGCGCCAAGGTCAATTGTTAAATCACATCCCTTGCGAATCAGCAATTTGTGACAAAGGGCATCTCACGAGACACTTGCAAGTGTTTGATTCAATTTCGAGTGAAGATCATATTTCTTTGTCTGACTTCTACCCAGAGACGTATTGTTTGTATCGCAAGGACCACTATCAGGCATTTCTGAAACAAGTGCCAACAAAAGATTCACCTGATAATTTGTGGATTTTAAAACCAACCAATGAATCTCGTGGCGTGGGGGTGCGCGTTATTTGGGAACTTAATAAATTGAAGGAGAAGTTGCTTTATCCACAGAAAAACGTAACAGGGTTGGATGTGGATTTGTCTTCGCGTTACGTGATTCAACGCTACATTCAAAATCCGCTGTTGTTAGAAGGGCACAAGTCCGAGATTCGACTTTATTGGCTCATTGCGTGTCTCGACCCGCTTTTGGTACTGTTATATAAAGAGGGAACGACTCGGCGCAATGCATCACCGTTTCAATTGGGTGAATTTGACAATCCTTTGGTGCATATTACCAATATATACCAGCAAAAGAAACATCACCCAGACGCAGATTCATTAACACTCAAATGGAACTTTGCGCAACTGCAATCGTACCTCACAGATGAGCTGCAATTGGCAGCTCCTCATTATATACAAACACGCCTGAAACCGCAGTGGAAGAAGATGCTTTCGTTCGTTGTTTCTTCTACAAAAAAAACGCTTATGAGAAGACCCAACAACGGTCACTTTTGGGGGCTGTATGGGGCCGATGTCATTCTTGATGCTCAGTTGCGTCCGTGGTTAACCGAGGTGCAAATAGGCCCAGGTTTGAGTCACGATGATGCGGTGAAGAAAGGTGTGATTCCCAATGTGGTTTCTGAAGCGGCTGAGATTGTGTTGGAGGTGCAAGCACGCAAACGCAAAGGCGCGTCGCTGAGGTGCTTAGATGCGATGGATGGATTTGAGTGGGTGATCAATGAGGCCGTTTAGTTATGAGACTTGTGTGCCTTCCAAGAATACGGCCCGAATACGGCTGCACACACCAATGTCTTTGCTTGGGTCACCGTCTAGGGCCACAAGGTCAGCTATCTTTCCCACTTCGAGGGTGCCAATTTGATCTGACATACCAATGGCTTCTGCTGAGGTTTTTGTAGCGGATATGAGGGCTTCCGATGGGGTGAAGCCAATTTGGGTGAGGATTTGTAGGTCGTAGTCTAAGTGCCCAAAGGCGAAGTTTTGCACGCCAGAATCTGTGCCCGGTACAATGCGGTCTTTCATACCAAATTCGAGCATTCTGCGCATAATGTCTAAGCGTATTTCCATTCGTGCTTCCAATGCGGCGAGTTTGGTTTCTTCGGCGGGTGATAGGCCAATCCGTTCTCGTTTTTCGCGTAGGGGGGCGATGTCGTAATAACGTGTTGCTGCTTGCAAAGTGGGGCTGATCCAGATTTCGGATTCAGCCATTTTTTTTGCCAAGTCGGGATCAAAACGCATGATCTGGTCGGGGTCTAAAAATTCGGCGTGTTCCATGAGGTCTATGCCCGCATCAACGGCACGCACCATCGATTCTTTGGCCCGGCAATGTGCAGCTGTGAGTTTGTGAAAGTGATGGGCCTCGTGTACCGCGGCGTGTAATTCTTCAACAGAATAACTTGCACGGCCGGGGATGGTGCCCTCCGTACCGCCGCCCGAGGCCATGATTTTGATGTAGTCTGCGCCTTCATGAACGAGTCGGCGAACCGAGCGGCGAACTTCATCGGGCCCATCGGCCACTTCATTGCACATATGAAAATGCCCGCCCGTGCAGGTTATAGGGCGGCCACTGACAAGCATTCTTGGGCTGGGGAACAGACCTCTTTCTGCGCCTTCTTTGACAACAAACCCCAATTTGTTGCGCGCGCCGTGTTCTCGAACCGAGGTGATGCCTGCACGTAAATGTATTTGTAAATTCTTGACACTGATGAGGGCCATCATCTCGTCGGTTTCGGTAAACATTTCTGCATACGTTTTGCTGTCTCCCGATAGGGTGACGTGTGTGTGACTGTCAATCAAGCCCGGCGCCAAGCAGATGTTTCCCAAGTCTATAATCTCTGTATTTGGCGCGACGTCTTTTTTTAACTCTTCCTGATGCCCAACTTGCGTAATACGCCCGCCGCTGATTCGCATGCCTTGTTTGTTTCGCGTGTTGCCATCTACGCCGTCAAACATCTGGTCTGCTAAAATGAGTGTGTCCATGCCGTTTATCCTTCGTTGGGAATCTGGCCTGCGATAGCGTCGTTGTGGCGGTAAGGATCTTCTCCGCGCACGAGAATGGGGCGCACATGCTCAAAACGTTTGAAGACTTCATCCGTGTCAAATCGTACTTCTGGTGTGGTGTACCGAATGGAACAGGCCACGCGCGGTGTGTCGCTGGTGTTGGTCGTGGAACTGTGCAAGGTGGCTTCCGAGAAGAAGATGACTTCACCGGGGCTCATTTCGAGGTCTATGGCTTGTGATTCATCTACTTGATCGGCCTGAAGACC
>JABIFK010000926.1 GCA_018650745.1 Candidatus Latescibacterota bacterium
AAACGTATCTCCGATAGCGTAATTAAAAGTCGCTGCTGGGTGTGGTGTCGGAATGTGTTGGGTTTTAAGGTGGGTTCTGGCTATTATATTTGACCACACATGGTTAACATACCTCCCATGGTTCCTCACTCGTTTCAAAATCTCGACGATGAGGTCGCGGAACTGGTGGTGATATTTCCGACCAACGTATGGGAATACGATGTTCTCGACTATTTCCCATTTTCGACCCCACGTGCCAAAGCACTTGTAGACAGTGTGAAAGCGGCCAAATAGATATCAAACGCGAATTACGAGAGAAGGCGTTCCAAATATCGGTCTTGGAGCGCCTTCTCTTGTTTGTCGGTAAGGGATCAAAATAATAGGGGAAGGCAGACATGGATTTGGAATTGAAAGACACGGTGGCGGTGGTGATTGGGGCGGCGCACGGGATTGGGCATACGGTTGCCTCGGCTTTCGCTGCGGAGGGCGCGCACGTTGCCTGTGTGGATCGCGATGAGCAAGTTGATGCTGTTTCAACGGGAATCGTTGCTGACTATGGAACAAAAGCAGAAGGCATCACGGCCGATGTCACCAACTACGAACAAATGTGTGAGGTGGTTGGGCAGATCGAATCGCGGTTAGGACGGTACGATCATGTGATCTGCACGGCAGGTATGGGATCGGGTAAGTACGGTTTTCCGTTCTGGAATCTTGCGCCGGCAGATTGGGACCGGGTTTTGCGTGTCAATTTGACTGGCATGGTTAATATTGCACACGCGTTTACGCCAAGTCTCGTCGATCGTCGTGCCGGCAGTTTCCAGTTCTATTCTTCCGTGGCTGGGCAGATCGGCTCGCAGACCGATCCGCCGTACAGTGCGTCAAAAGCGGGTGTGATCAATTTTATGCAGTGCATGGCAAAAGACCTGGGGCCCTATGGTGTGCGTGTGAATGCTATTTGCCCAGGGATGGTGAAGACTGACCTTAATCAGGGCGTTTGGCAGGCTTGGACCGAAAGCGCCGAGGGCAGGGAGAATCCTTTGACGTATGAAGGATGGGCGGATGAAAAGATTCGCAGGATGTGCCCGCTTGGGCGTTGGCAGGAGGCGGAAGATCTGGCGGCGATGACCCTGTTTCTGGCCTCGCCGCGTGCACGGATGGTGACCGGTCAAACGATCAACGTGGATGGTGGTTTTGTGATGCATTCGTAAGTTGCGGCAGAAATATTCCGGAACCATGCATTAAAAATATAGAACTCACTTTATCTCTTGAACACAGCTCTAAATATTGCCCTATGGCATTAAAAAAGGGCGAATCTGAAAACACTACGATTATTAGAAAGGCATCCCGTGGCAACCAGCGACGTCAATCCTGAAACCTTCCTGGACAATCTCCGCGAAGGTCATCCTCGGCTTATCATGACCGACGAGCGATTCGACAATCTTAAAACACAGGCCAAGACCGACACCACCTTGCAGGATTACATTGCGCAGGTCATCGTGCAGGCAGACGAAATCGCGGAAAAACCGCCACTTAAATACGATATTCCTGACGGTCTGCGTCTTTTGGGGGTGAGTAGGGACTGTGTTGATCGTGTTTACAAATTAGGTGTGGCGTGGAGATGGACGGGCGAATCGAAGTATCTTGAAAAAGGAATTGATGCGATCGTTAGGGCAAGCCAGTTCAAGGATTGGAACCCCGTCCACTTTCTTGATACGGCTGAACTGGCGCACGCTGTGGGGCTTGGTTATGACTGGTTTTATCATGAATTGACAGATGATCAACGGGTGATCATCAAGTCTGGGCTTATCAAGAACGGTCTCCAAGTCGGTATTGATGCATATGAGGGAACGGCTGGTTATGACCCGCAGCGAGGTCGCGCATATGGATGGTGGAAAGACTGCGATCACAACTGGAACCAAGTTTGCAATTCGGGTCTTATTATTGGTGCGCTTGCAGTTGCTGACACCGATCCTGAATACGCGCAATTTATCATACCCGTCGCGGTCGCGTCCCTTCCAAAAGCCCTTAAGATGTATGGGCCGGATGGTGCTTGGGCAGAAGGACCGGGATATTGGGGATACGCAACTCGATACACGGCATATGGGTTCACCGCCTTGAGAACTGCACTTGATACGGACTTTGGCCTGCTCGATATTGATGGTGTGTCAGAAGCTGGCTTCGCGCCTATTCACACGACGGGCCCTACTGGCCTCTATTTCAATTACGCTGACAGTGGAGAACGAAACGCCCGTCGTCCGATGTTCCAAGTTTTCTGGTTGGCCGACATTTTTAAGAGTGATTTCATGGCCGCGAATGAGCACGATCTGATCGCAAAGAAAAAAGCGACAGCTCAGCACGTTGTTTGGTATGTTCCGCGTGAGGCATCTGCTGGGGACGATCGGCCATTAGACAAACACTTCCGTGGTCCGGTTGAAGTTGCACTTATGCGAAGCGCTTGGGATGATGCTGAAGCTTTGTTTGTTGGCGTTAAGGCCGGATATAATCAAGCCAACCATGGACATTTGGATCTTGGGAGTTTTGAAATGGATGCCCTCGGTGTCAGATGGGTTCGCGATCTTGGATGCGACCAATACAATTTGCCTAACTATTGGGAGAAAGAACGTGATGGGCGCAGATGGAACTACTGGCGTCTCGGCACTTTGAGTCATAACGTGATTACGATTGATGGGAACAATCAGGATGCGGAGGGGACCTCCAACATGACGCGGTTTGCGACAGAAATAGAAGACGCTTTTGCTGTCATCGACCTGACACAGGCTTACGCAGATGATGCCCCGTCTGTAACCCGTGGTGTAAAGATGATAGACAATCGCAGATCTGTTCTCATTCAAGATGAAATTGAGCTGTCAGAGTACAAAACCATTACGTGGGGAATTACAACAGAGGCTCAGATCGAACTCAAGTCTGACACTGAGGCCAGGCTTATGATGGATGGAAAAGCACTAATGGTGCGTGTCTTAACCGATGGTGCGACTCTTACTTGCAGCGACGCACCCCAACCAGAACCTCCACATTATAGCAACGAGGGTGTTCGAAGATTAGAAGCCACAGTCAAAGCAACTGGAGATGTGACAATAGCTGTCTTGTTGGCTCCCGAATGGTCGGATGGTTCCTCATCTTCACCCATTGTTGCACCGATATCAGTCTGGTAGTAGAGACTGCGACAGAGGGCGCCGTTGAGGACTACAGGCTTAATGAGATGACAATCATAGCTTCGTGTTGACATGAAAATAAAAAAGGGTTGCGTATGGTCTTCGCAACCCTTTTTCTTGTTTGTAACAACACACATAAATTTGATCATCTGTTTGAATTAATTTTGCTCTTGTTTTAAAATTTCGCCGAGTTGGTGGAGGCCTTTGAGGGTACCTTCTTCTCCGGGCCAGTGTTCGATGGTCATCATGCCATTGTAACCGTCTGCAAGGAGTTGGCGCACAACATCGGTGTGGGTTTCGTTGGTTTCCCAAATGGGGTCGAGTTCGCCATTGGCGTTTATTTTGACGTGGACGTCTTGGATGAGGCCTTTGAGGTGATGGTATCCTTGGGAGGGTGGTTCACCAAAATGCCAACCGGAGTCGATCTCCCAGATGGCTTCGACGGCTTTTGAATCTAATGCGTCGATGACTTGTCGTGTGTGTCTTTCTGTGACACCGATGGTTCCGCCGTTGACTTCCATACACATGGTGATGCCTTCGGCTTCTGCGTGCTTGACAGAAGGCATGAGGTTTTCGACAATGCGATCTAAGTACTGATCAAACGGTGGTGGGTTCCAGCGGGTGCCTTTTTCGGATAGGAAAGGGAAAGCTCGAATCAGTTTGGTACCTAATGCATGTGCGATTTCTACGGTGCGAATGAAGGTTTTGTGATGTTCGGCGATGGCTTCTGTGTCTTCGATATTGCATTTGGCAAAGGGTGGCAGGAGCATGCCAATGTTCATGTTGTGTTTTGCCAATGTGTCTTTTGTGCGTGGGATGTCATCATCGTTGAGTTGCTCAATATTCTTTCCAAACAAGCCCATGCGCAGTTGAACGGTATCTATGCCTGCATTGGCACCAAGCTCAAGGGCTTTGTCAAAGTCATCTGACATTTCACCGGTGATGTAACATAGTTTGATCATAAACGTCCCTAGAAAGAGATTGTGTGTTAAGGGTATGATGGTGCGCAATATAATGGATATGAAGATAAGGTCAAGCGAGACAGAATATTTGTAAAGCGTTAAAGACATGCTTCTTGAGATGGATCATTTGCCTGTTGAGAATGAGATTGACCGACGGAATGTGGGGTGCTATGCTGTGGGTGAGAAAGCGGTTAGACCAAAATGAAAAGAATGTTTATGGTTTCAGTTTATTCTAAAGGAATGGGCATGGAAAAAGTGAGTTTAGAATTTGCGTCTGAAAATGTTTTGGAACATGGTGTGATGGCACCTGTTGGCAAGTCCCCTTGGGGGCCGAGCACCGTTGCTACTGTTGATGCCGATGGGCGGCGTATTGTTTTTACCAAACTGTGGACGGGTGGCAACGCTTCCTATTTGTGTATTGATGCTGAAACGGGGCAAACGGAACAGATCTATCCCGATGCATCTGGTGTGGGGGCTTATCGTATCTTGCTGACACCTGACAATATTGTATATGACACAATGGGTGATCAGATGGTGGCTATTGACGTGCCCTCGCGCACCATGCGAGCGCTTGGGGAAATTCCATCGGGCATGGCACTTTCTTTTGTTCGTGCCGGTGATGGCACTGTATATGCCGGTATTTATCCCAGTGCCACGTTGGTGTCCTACAATCCTACCACCGATATTTATACCAATCACGGTGCGCTGGATGAAGCGTCTTGGCCGCAGTATCTGCGCCCACTAGCAATAGATGCTTCTGGCTGGATATATGGTGGTATTGCGATTGAGAAAACGCAGGTGGTGGGTATGAACTTGGCCACTGGGGAGAAAAAGCGTTTTATTTCGGAAGAAAAACGCCGACGGGGTGACCCTACTGTTTATCTCGGTAAGGATGGTCAGGTATATGCTCAGGCAGACGGATGGGGTTGGCATGTGATGTTTGAGGGAAATGCTATGCCAATTGATACACCACCCGTTGAGGCTGTTGCGGACGGAACAGATATTTTTCCTGATGGCTCTCTCTTGGCCAGCATCGACATCCCCGACCGTGAACTTTTTGTTCAGGATGTGGGAGCAGAAGAATCACGTGAGGTTCGCTTTGATTATGAGAGCACGGGTGTTCGATTGTATACGATGATTGCTGGGGCAGATGGCAACATTCATGGTGCTACGGGTATTCCTTTGCGTGTTTGGCGTTTTGACCCGGATACGGGTGCACATTGGAATCGTGGTTTGGGGGGGTATGGTGGACACATCAATCAGTTTGCTCGTCAGGGTGATGTGTTGTATGGCGCGGTTTATAGCACGGGCACCCTTTTGGAATATGACCCCAGCAAACCTTATGACGATGCGCCTATGTGGGAAAGTAAGAATCCTCGGCAAGTGCATTATGCCGATGAGGCACGTGATCTTTACGGTCGGCCCAGTGCCGTTCTTGCACATTCAGATGGACGTCATATTCTCGTTGGGGGCAGTGCCGCTCGCGTCCTTAAGGGCAGCGGATTGCTCATTTATGATATTGAGACCGAAGTGGGAACGCTTCTTGATCGTTCCCAACTGATTCCCGATCAGGGCATTACCGCGCTTGTGAGTTTGTCTGATGATGACGTCTTGATTGGTACCTCTACACGTCCCCCTACGGGTGGCGGTGAAGGCACTGCAAAAACGGCTATGATCTATCGCTTAAATTTGAAAACGCACACCGTTACCGGGCGTTGGCCTTTTGAGCCTGCTACGCCTGCCATTCGCGACATGGTTGTTGCGCCTGATGGATTGGTTTATGGATTGGCTGAACCCAATCGTCTCTTTGTTTTTGATCCTTTGCAAGGAGAGATCCTTTCTGATGAACCGATAACGGGTTATGGTGCCGCTTCGGGTTATCAAGCGCCTCGGTGTATGATTGTTGGCCCAGATGACAATATCTATGCACTTTTTCGGGAAGCGGTTGTTCGTATTGATCCCGGAACTCGGGCACACACTGCAATTGCTCGGCCTCCGGTGCAGATTACTTCGGGCATTGCCATTTGTAACAACCGTCTCTACTTTGGTTGTATTTCACGTCTTTTTAGTTGTGCAATTGATGTATAGAGATGTGACATCTGACATTGATGGCTTCTTTGCCTGAGGTGGATAGCAGGCGTGTTGCGTGTTGTGGTTTGTCAGTGGGCAGCTATCTGTCTTGGTCTTTGACGGCGATGTCGGATGATATTAAATTCTCACCCGCACCGCATGGTGCGGGTGAGAATTTCGTTTCGCAATGGTGGGATGTGCCGCATTGTTTTAATCGGGAGATGCAGAGGGTGGCGTTTAGGTCTTCAAAAGAAACATCGTATGTGTTACCTGCGCAATTCAGTACCATGAGTTGTTGGTTTATAATGCGCGCATCGGCAATGAGATCTTGTTCTGCTTCGATGGAATAGGCATTGAGGATTCGGGGAAGAACGTTGGTATCGGAATGGACAATAAGGCTTCGCAAGGTGCGTAAATTGGCACGGTATAAAAATTGGGGTAATAGATTGGATGCATCAACATCTCGAACCAATAAGGATCGCAGATGATTTTTGTCGTTTGCTTCTTTGACAAAAGTGGATACGGTGGGCAAATCGTGTAGGGAAACGGATACAAAGATGTTGTTGTAATTGGCTAACTGTTTGTCTGAGGGATCTGTAAATTTTCGAATATTGGTTTGGTTCGGGATTTTGGTAGCCATTTCTTTGTCCTTGACCAAGACAGCAAGCAAGGGTCTTGTGTTTAAGATCGGCATACTTTGGTCTCTCATTCCTCGATTAATTGGGCACGGTTTTCTACGATGAGTTGTGCGATTTTCATGCGGATAGCTCTGGATGGGCCGCGATATGATTTGGGCCACTTGGGTGTCCAAGACAAGTGTTTTGTTGTGGTTTGACGCAGATCCACATATTTGTGTTGTGAGTTGAAAGAAGTGTTCAAGTACAAATTTAATAATTGTACTAAATAGTATTTAGTTTGTAAAAGTATTGATTTAAAGGGATTTTATAGAAAAAAATAAAAAATATTTTCGAGAACATAATTTTATTATTAATTAATGTGGGCGTGGAGACCGCGTCCACACGGGAAATGTTTGACTGTATTATTGGTTGGCTTCTACGACGTAACCCTTTGCTTTGTCGACGACGTTGAGCAGGGGTTTGTTGTTAAGGTAGCGGGTCATATTTTCGACGAGGATTTGGACGCGGCGTTCTTCCATATAGTGGAAAGACGAGCGCCAGGCGGTGTGTGGTGTGACAATGACGTTTTCCATTCGCCAGAGCGGGTGGTCTTCGGGTAGGGGTTCCATTTCGAAGACGTCGAGACCGGCACCTGAGAGTTTGCCGTTTTCGAGGGCAACCGTAAGGGCTTTGAGATCGACGACTTTGCCGCGGCCAATGTTGATGAGAATGGCGTCTTGTTTCATTGCGGCAATAGCGGCTCCGCCGATCATATGTGCGGTTTCGTCGGTGTGGGGAACGCAAATGGCGACGAAGTCTGATTGGGCGAGCATTTGATGGAGGTTTTCGGGGGCGAAGATTTGCTCGACGTAATCGGGCGTGCCTTTGGGCGCGGGGTCAACGGCGAGTACGCGCATTCCAAATGTGTTGGCGCGTTGGGCAACAGCGAGGCCGATTCCACCGAGGCCGACAATGCCCATTGTGGTGTTGCCGAGGAAGATCATGGGCACATCGTCTTTTTTCCAACTGGCTTCGTGTTGGCGGCGGGCAAAGATGTGGGTGCCGCGTGCAAAGGAGAGGACGAGCGAAAAGACGTGGTCTGAGATGACGTCGCTGTAAATGCCGCGTACGTTGGTGAGTGTGAAATCGCTTTCACGCAGTTCTGGGTAGAAAAAGTTGTCCATTCCGGCGCGGCCGCATTGCATCCATTTGAGGCTTTGGGCGGCTTGGAGCGTTTCGAGATCGATGCTGCCGCCGTAGAAGATTTCGGCGTCGGCGATTTGGGAACGGGCTTCGTCTTCTTCGTAGGTTTCGAAGACGTCGAGGCCCATTTCGCGGATTTTTTGGACGCCGTCTGCGCGGAATTGTTTGACGTCTTCGGGTAGGTCAGCGACGGTGGCGACGCCTTCGGGGTTGGGCCAGCAGATGACGAGTTTCATTGTTGGGTCCTTAATAAAGTCAGAATCTTTTTGGTTGGAGAGGCGTTTGGGTGTAGAAATTATTTTTTGATTGTTAAATGCCTTCGGCGACCTAAAGGCGCAATAAATTACGCCCCTAATGATCGGTTTATTGATGAATTAGCTCATCGTGGGGCTGGGATTTATCCCAGCTTGGCAAAAAGTCGTTCGCTCAAGTGCCGCGAAAGGCTGCACAGCGCAAATACCTTAAGTGAGTGCAAAATAATGCGGTGAGCCTACGAAGGTTGAGGTGAAAGAAAGTGTGGTGTAATGGGAATGGTGCGTTGTGCTTGATGGGTGTTATTTATGAGAAAGACCAGTGATCCTTTGATCACTGGTCTTTAATAATTCAACTTAGAAAGTCCGATTACTCGGCGGGTTGCTGGGTGACGCGCAAGTAGGGTTTGACGGTTGTGTAACCGGGGAAGCGCTTTGCGGCGTCTTCGTCTGAGACGGCAGGTGAGATGATGACGTCGTCACCGGGTTGCCAGTTGACGGGTGTGGCCAAGCTGTGTTTGGCGGTGAGTTGCAAGGAGTCGATCACGCGCAAGATTTCGTCGAAGTTGCGGCCTGTTGAGGCGGGATAAGTGATCATGAGTTTGATGGTGTTGTCTGGGCCAATGACAAAGACGGAACGCACGGTGAGGGTGTTGTCTGCATTGGGGTGAATCATGCCGTAGAGGTTGGCTACCGTGCGATCTGGGTCGGCAATAATAGGGTATTCTACAGTGGTGTTTTG